>VGOX01000015.1 GCA_016875755.1 Chloroflexota bacterium | reverse complement strand
ATGATGTTTTGTCCCTTGATATACACATCAAAAGTAAAGCTCAAGTTTTTGCGTTGTTCCCAGTCTGGGATCTCAAATTCCCCATCCTGCGGCTCAAAGGCGAGCCGCTCTGGCGCAGAACTTTTCCAGCGTCCATCCTCGAAAATATCATAGACATATCCGCGCCAATACAGGCGTGGTACATCCTGCGCGGCGGCGGGAGCATATACAAGGAAGGTCACGAAGGCACTCTGCGAAGTTTGCGCCCCAAGTCTGCCAGTTCTCTTTGAATGGGCGCTTCAGCAGGCTTGGGCGGACGTTCCTCATTGATGGAGGCAAAGACCTTTTCGTCATCCTGTGGGAACCACTTGTTCGTTACTTCCTGCCAGGTTTCTTTGGCTTGTGCATTGGGGGGGATGGTGTAAGGAATCATCCATGCCAGTGCGACCAGCAGTGCCGCGCTAATGATGGTGACGTTGTTAATGTCAAAGCTGCTCTCATTGGGAACCTGCACCCGCGCACGCATCCATGCACGACGGTCTGCGAGATGTTTCAAGCGACTGATGAGCAATAATGCAGCAAAGAAGTATGCTCCGAACAACCAGTTGTAGTCGGTGGCGGCTGTGTGGTTGAGATAGATCAGGAACATCAACGCAGCGCCCGGCAGGAGCGAAGTTAATGCATTGGCATGGCGTGTTGTTTGGTATCCGCTGTATGCACCGACCAACCAGTAAGGCAGACTGATATATGCAATGAAAAATAAGGGGTCTTCTACAGGTCTGTTTGCAAGCAGATCACGCATGCCTGTCCATAACCTGCCGAACAGAACTTCGAATTCTTCCAACAAAAGGATTTCTTTGGGCAGGTCAATGTACGCCAGCCATTGCCAAAGCAAGACCACCAGCATATATCCGATGGACAGCAGGATCGCCCCGCGCCTCTGAAAGAGACTTTGACCAAGCGCCAACCCGAGCACCACACCCGCCAACGCCACATTGCGGACGTGTTCCAAGCCCTCCACCCAGTTGGTGGATTGCAACCGCCAGGCTGAGAACAAAATGGCAAAGAACAGAAAAGCCGCAGAGGGAAGATCCCACCAGCGCTCGGATGATTTTTCCATTCGTTGAGTGTACAATGGGGAGACTGAATCCGTCAATTCACGCAAGCAAAAAACACTACTGGAGGACCGTATGCAATCCTTAATTGACATGGGCATTGCACTTGTGATCGCGCTTCAAAGCATGGGAGATTGGTTGATAGCCCCGATGACGTTCTTTAGCGAACTCGGCACCGAAGACTTTTTCTTCCTTGTCCTGCCCCTCATTTATTGGAGCATCAACTCCCAACTTGGTTTGCGCGTAGGCATGATCCTTGTTACCAGCAGCATGGTCAATTACATCTTCAAAATTGCATTTGCAGGTCCGCGCCCGTATTGGGTCAGTTCGCATGTCCGTGCTTTGTGGGCAGAAACCTCCTTTGGCGTGCCATCGGGTCATGCCCAACATGCCATGGCGGTTTGGGGCATCATTGCCGTCTCCATGAAAAAAACGTGGGTGCGGGTGGTGTGTGTTTTGCTGATCTTTCTGATCGGCTTTTCACGCATCTATCTTGGCGCACACTTCCCGCATGACGTTGTCCTTGGCTGGCTGCTTGGCGCGGCATTCCTATGGGCGTTCACCCGCTACTGGGACTCAGTCGCTGCGTGGCTGGCGGGAAAATCGTTCAAGGAACAGATCGGTTTTGCCGCGATCGTTTCGGTTCTCTTTATTGTGGCGGGCTGGGCAGTGACGGCTCCACGCCTTGGATATGAGCTTCCTATCGATTGGATTGAAAATGCGCTTCGCGGCGGGAACGAGATGCCTGCTCCTGTTGACCCAAACGGAATCTTCACCTCGGCAGGGACTTTCTTCGGGCTGGCATTTGGTCTCGCGTGGATCAACTCAATGGGCGGGTACCAGGCTGAAGGTCCAGTATGGAAGCGTGTAGTTCGTTACGTCATCGGGTTGGTAGGTATCCTCATCCTGTGGATGGGTCTTGGCGAAGTTTTTCCGCGTGGTGATGGTGTGCTTGTTTATTCGCTGCGTTTTGTTCGGTATGCTTTGGTGGGGTGGTGGGTGACGGGCGGCGCGCCGTGGGTGTTCCAACATTTTAATTTATCTACACCTTTTTCTCGATAACCTTCCATCTGATATAATGCGCGCATCCGGTACTCCGGGGTTTGCATTCATTTTCAAGGCTTATTAATGAGGCTGGAAAAAAACACACTACTTCATAATCGCTATCGCATTATTGATATTCTTGGACGGGGTGGCATGGGTTCGGTGTATCGTGCTATCGATGAAAACCTTGGTATACAGATCGCTCTCAAAGAGAATCTGTTCACCACGGAGGAGTATTCGCGCCAATTCCGCCTCGAAGCGGTCATCCTTGCGAATCTGCGTCATCCTAATTTGCCGCGTGTGTCTGACCATATCGTCCTTGGTGATCAGGGACAATATCTCGTCATGGACTTTATCGAGGGGGAGGATCTGCGTAACCGCATGGAGCGCGTTGGCATGCTCCCCGAAGAGGAAGCCGTGCATATCGGCGCGGCGATCTGTGATGCGCTGGCATATTTACACACGCGCAAGCCTCCCATTCTGCATCGCGACATTAAACCCGGTAACGTGAAGATCACACCCGATGGTCATATCTATCTGGTGGATTTTGGTCTTGCCAAGTTGTATCAAAGTGCCAGTCAGGCAACCACCACTGGCGCGCGTGCCATGACCCCGGGTTATTCTCCGCCGGAGCAATATGGTACCGCCCGTACCGATCCGCGTACTGATATCTATTCCCTTGGTGCCACTCTCTATGCGGCATTAAGCGGTATCATCCCTGAAGATGGGCTTGCCCGTGCCATGGATAATGCACAGCTCACCCCGTTGCGGAAGCGGAATGCCAAGGTATCACGCCGTTTATCTGCCGCCATTGAAAAAGCCATGGCGGTTGACCCCAGTGACCGTTACCAAACCGCTGAGGAATTCAAGCGCGCATTGCTTGGTTCAAAATCCAAGACCCAGCAAATTCCCGGTACGTACACCGTTGTCCCGCCTCCGCCGGAAGCGCTTCATCCTGATGAAAATGCCAATACTGCAACGTCAGATGAAAAGAATTCGCCTTCAAAATCCTCGAAGCCAAGGGGCGCGCTTCCTCCACAGCAACCTCACCCGCACGAGGATCAACCGTTCGTCACTCCATTGAAACGTCAAAAAGAACGTGAGCGGAAGCGCCGCGCGGCGTTGGTGCGCTTCTCATTGACATCTTTTCTCCTGCTGTTGATCGGTGGCGGAGTGGTGTATTTCACCCCGGGCTTATTGCCCGCGGATGTGCGTGCCATGATCCCGCTAATTACACCGACCAGCACGCCTACTTTTACACCCACACCGCAGCTGACCTCTACACTACCACCAACAGCGACGCCGACGGAGATACCCACTGAAACACCCGTGCCTCCCACACGGACTCCTGCGCCGACCAATACATTTATCCCTGCAGTGGGTGATACGCCCACCTTGCAACCGGAAGCCACTGCTCCGATCGTGACGAATAATCTTGGCGGCGGTGCAGGGCAGATCGCATTTGCATCCAATCGCTCGGGTGTTCCACAACTCTACCTTGCCGATCTTGGCGGTGAGACTTCCGTACAACTAACCGATGTAACTGGTGGCGCCTGTCAGCCTGCCTGGTCGCCCGATGGGCAGCGTCTGGTCTTCATTTCTCCATGCAAAGGCAATGACTACATCCGCCCGTATAACAACACCAGTATCTACCTGATTAATGCAGATGGCAGCGGTCTGACCACCCTAGACGCCTCCCCCGGCGGGAACTTTGACCCTGTTTGGTCGCCAGATGGCTCAACGATTGCTTTCACCTCCCTCCGTACGGGACAGATGGAGATCTTTACCATCAATGTGGCAGACCCGACCATTGTCACTCAAATAACAAAGGGCGCGCAGGGAGTTGAGTCGCGCATGCCTGCCTGGTCACCGACAGGCGACCGTTTTGTGTATGCAGTTCGCAGGATCGGTGTTTATCAGATCTGGATGATGAATGCCGACGGTACAGATGCGAAGCAGATTGTCCGCAGCGGGCCTACTTTCAACGATTACCAACCTGCCTGGTCACCCAAGGGCGATCTGGTGCTCTTCAATCAACGCTGTGCCACCTCTTTCTGTAACCCCTACGTCATGAGCATCTCCGCCACAGACCGCACCATCGAACAGGGCTTGCGTGTCAGAGTCAGTTTCAGCTATCTGGATGGCATAGACTACTCACTGGATGGTTTCTATATCGCCTTCGAAGGCTCTGTGGATGCAGGCAACCTCGACATTTTCTACATGACCGTTGCTGGTGGAGATCGTATCCGCCTCACCACAGACGCCGCACAGGATTTCCACCCCGCCTGGCGGCCCGCAACAACGACCCCATAAATCCCAACTCCCGCAGCAATGTGGGAGTTTTCTTTTTAATTCTTACACTCCTCTTATTGACGTTACTTTTTACGGCTGTTATTATTATTCAGTCTTTTACTGGCACTCTCTCGCTGGGAGTGCTAAATTTTGAATATGAATCATCTCACCGAACGCCAAAAAACCCTCCTGATGTTGATCATTCGTGATTTCATCGACACCGCTCAGCCCATCGGCTCGAAGCGGCTGGCGGAGCATTATCACATCAACCTTTCGCCTGCCACCATCCGAAACGAGATGGCAGCGCTGACCGAAATGGGTTTTTTGCGCCAGCCGCACACCTCGGCGGGACGCGTCCCGACCGAAGAAGGCTACCGCTACTTTGTCAGTGAGATGATGCACAGTGCCGAACTGCCCGAAACCGTTCAGCACACCATCTCGCACCAGTTCTTTCAAGCCCGCCCCGAGCTTGACCAGTGGATGACCCTCGCCGCATCCGTCCTCGCCACCCAATCGCAGGGCGTTTCCGTCGTCACTGCGCCGCACGCCGAGCAGGTTAAATTCAAGCATGTTGAGCTCATCTCCACACAGGGGCGGCAGGTCTTGATGGTTATGGTGATGGTCGGCGGGGAAGTCTCCCAGCAGATTCTGACTCTGGCGGAGCCCGTAACTCAGGATCGGCTCAGCCAGGCAGCTACGCGTCTTAACGGACTTCTAGCTGGTCTGACCACCGAGGCCATTTCCACGCTGACGGTTCGCCCCGACCCGCTCGACCAGGATATCCTCTTGCTCATCGCGCAGGACATGCGCCGCATTACAGAACAGGCTTCGGGCGAGATCTATACGGATGGTTTGACCAACGTCCTCGCTGAACCTGAATTCTCTGAATCCGATGATGCGCGGCGGGCGTTGAGAATATTCGATGAGCCCGCCACTTTGCAGAGCTTGCTTTCACGTAGTACCGTCAACAGCAATGTGGGCGGATTGCAGGTCTTGATCGGCGGCGAAGGTGAGTGGGACGAATTACGTCAATGCTCAATGGTGATCGCGCGTTATGGCGTGCCAGGCATGGCAACAGGCTCGCTAGGCGTGTTGGGACCCATGCGCATGTCATATTCAAGGACAATTCCCACCGTGCGCTTTGTCGCTGCGTTGTTGAGCGATCTGGTGAACGATAATATTTCAGGCGAATAATTTTTTGAGTCGGACGGCTTTGCCGTCCAAACCAAGTGGTAAGTCGCTTGACTCCAAATTCATAAACGAGAGTGAGACACATGGCAGAAGAAAAAGACAAGCAGGAAGAAATCGAAGAGACTCAACCGTCAGCGGAGGAAATGCCGGAGACGGCTGAGCAGCTGTCGGATGAGCGTGAGGCGTTGATCCAGCAGTTGAAGGATGCCGAATCCAAGGTCGTCGAATATAAAGATGGCTGGGCGCGGACGCAGGCGGATTTCCAAAATTTCCGCAAACGCGTGGACCGCGATAATGATTCGTTCAGGGCTTCGACCAAAGGCGACATTATCAAGAAGGTGCTGCCCGTGTTGGACGATCTGGAACGCGCCCTGCAAAATAGCCCCATCGACGATGCGTGGGCGAGCGGCATTGAACTGGTTGTGCGCAAGTTCCAGAATATTTTGGAAATGGAAGGCGTGAAGAAGATCGAAGCCAAGGGGTTGGCGTTCGACCCGAACTTCCATGAAGCGATTTCACATGAGCCTTCGGAAGAAGTGGAAAGCGGATGTGTGATCGATGTCGTCCAGAACGGCTATGTGATCGGTGAGCGGGTGGTACGACCTGCATTGGTGAGAGTGGCACAATAAAAAAAATCAGTCAAACGTCGAACGTCGAACGTCAATGGTTTGACGTTCGACGTTCGACTTTCGACAATCATTGAGGAGAAATCATGGCAAAAATCATTGGTATTGACTTGGGTACAACAAACTCCGTTGCGGCAGTCATGCAGGGTGGGGAGCCGATCGTGATTCCATCTGCCGAAGGTGAACGGCTTGTCCCTTCTGTGGTGGCGATGAATAAGAATGGCGAGCGTTTGGTGGGACGTGTGGCGCGCAATCAGGCGATCACCAACCCGCAGAATACGATCTTTTCGGTGAAGCGTTTTATGGGACGCAAGTCTGATGACCCTGAGGTGGAACGCACCCGCAAGCGCGTGCCATACGCGGTGAATGCTGCGGAGAACGGTGATGTGCGCGTGGAACTGGGCGGCAAGGATTATTCTGCGCCTGAAGTTTCGGCGATGATCCTTGCGAAGATCAAGGCAGATGCTGAAGCGTATTTGGGCGAGACCATTACGCAGGCGGTGATCACCGTCCCTGCGTATTTCAACGATGCCCAACGCAATGCGACCAAAGATGCGGGCAAGATCGCAGGTTTGGAAGTGCTGCGTATCATCAACGAGCCGACCGCTTCTTCGCTGGCGTATGGCTTGGACAAGAAAAAGAACGAAGTCATCTGCGTGTATGACCTCGGCGGCGGTACCTTCGACGTGTCTGTGCTGGAAGTGGGTGACGGCGTGTTCCAAGTCCGCTCGACGAGCGGCGATACCTTCCTCGGTGGCGACGACTTTGACCTGCGCATCATGGATTACTTGATCGCCGAGTTCAAAAAGGACAATAGCATCGACTTGCACAATGACCGTCAGGCATTGCAGCGTTTGAAGGAAGCATCCGAAAAGGCGAAGATCGAACTTTCGACGGTCATGCAAACTGAAATCAACCTGCCGTATTTGACGGCGGATGCAACTGGCCCCAAGCACTTGGTGATGACCCTCACCCGTGCGAAGTTCGAGCAGTTGGTGGCTGATCTTGTTGACCGCACGATTGCGCCCGTTAAACAGGCTCTTGCAGATGCAAGCTTGAATGCGGGCGACATCAATGAAATTGTGCTCGTTGGCGGTATGACCCGTATGCCCGCCATTCAAGACCGTGTGCGCGCATTCTTCGGCAAGGATCCGCACAAGGGCGTCAATCCCGATGAAGTTGTTGCGATCGGCGCGGCGATTCAGGGCGGTGTGCTTGGCGGGGAAGTGAAGGACATCCTTCTGCTCGACGTTACCCCGTTGACACTGGCGATTGAAACACTTGGCGGCGTTGCCACGGCTCAGATCGAACGCAATACAACCATCCCAACCCGCCGTTCACAGGTCTTCTCCACTGCGGCGGATAATCAGACTCAGGTTGAAATTCACGTTTTGCAGGGCGAGCGCCCGATGGCGGCGGATAACAAGTCGCTGGGCAAGTTCATTCTCGATGGCATTCCCCCCGCGCCGCGTGGCGTTCCGCAGGTGGAAGTAACATTCGATGTGGATGCCAACGGCATTCTCAAAGTCAGCGCGCAGGATAAGGCGACGGGTAAATCGCAACATATCACCATTACCGCATCCTCTGGCTTGAACGAAGCCGAGATCGAAAAGATGCGCAAGGATGCCGAAGCGCACGCTGAAGAAGACCGCAAGCGCAAGGAACTTATCGAAGCGCGTAACCATGCCGATAACACCATCTATGCAGGTGAGAAGGCGTTGCGCGATCTGGGTGATAAAGTCCCTGCGGAAATTCGCAGCGATGTCGAAACCAAGAGCGCGGAAGTAAAGTCTGCGGCGCAGGGGGAAGATGTTGAAGCGATCAAATCCGCCACGGATGCATTGGGTCAGGCGATTCAAAAGATTGGCGCATCTGTCTACGAGCAGGGGCAGGCTGCGGGTGGCGGCGAAGCGGCCGAAGGCACATCCGATGCGGGACCTGATGTGGTGGACGGAGAAGTCAAAGAATAATGTCATTGCGAGGAGGTACTCCTCCCGACGAAGCAATCCCCAACTGATTAGGAGATAGCTTCGAGCAAAGTGCAAGAGCGCTCTCGCAACGACATAAATAAATTATGAGCAACCGAGACTATTACGAAATTTTAGGTGTGGGTAAAGGCGCGAGCGATGACGAGATCAAAGCCGCGTTCCGTAAACTCGCGCGTCAATATCACCCCGATGTGAGCAAGGAAGAGCACGCCGAGGAAAAGTTCAAGGAAGTGAACGAAGCCTATGGCGTGTTGTCAGATGCTGATAAACGCGCGCGCTATGACCGCTATGGCAAGGCGGGGCTGGGCGGCATGGGTGGCGGCGGGTATCAGGATTACACCGTCGACTTCAACGACATCTTCGAGGATCTGTTCAGCGGATTTGGATTCTCTACGGGACGACGTTCGCGCCGCTCTCCGCGCCGTGGGCGGGATCTGCAATTGCAGATTTCGCTTACCTTTGAGGAGGCGGTCTTCGGTGTTGAGAAAGAGATCGAGTTCTCGCGGGATGAGACTTGTTCTCGCTGTAACGGAAACGGAGCCGAGCCCGGCACGTCACCCGTAAAATGCGGGACATGCGGCGGACAGGGTGAAGTGCGCCAGGTACGCCAGACCTTTTTAGGTCAAATGGTGCAGACGGCTCCATGCCCAACCTGTAATGGGCGCGGTGAGACAATTGCTTCGCCATGTACGACGTGTCGCGGCGGCGGGCTTGAACGCAAGAAGGTTAAGAAGAAAGTTCAAATTCCCGCAGGCGTGGATATGGGCACGCAGATCCGCTTGAATGGGGAAGGCGCACCAGGCGAGAATGGCGGTCCGCAGGGAAGTTTGTTCCTCGTGTTGGATGTCAAGCCGCACCAATTCTTCAAACGCCGTGAGAATGATGTGATTCTGAATCTCGATATCAATATCGCGCAGGCTGTTTTAGGTGCGGAAGTTGATGTCTTAACTCTCGATGGCGATACAAAGTTGAAAATCCCCGCGGGAACACAACCCGGTAAGGTCTTCACGCTTCATGGAAAAGGTGTACCTTACCTGCGCCGTAAAGATCGCGGGAACCAACTGGTGATCGTCAATGTAGCTGTCCCGACCAAATTGACGAAGGAACAACGCGAACTGTTCGAGAAACTGGCAGAGAGCCTCGGCACGACGGTCAAACCGCAGGAAAAAGGTTTTCTGGATTGGTTGAATGAGACCCTTGGCGGGTAATGCCAGTAATCAGTGAACAGTAACGAGTAATGAGAGACGAGTGGATGAGAGTCCGCTCGTTTTTTGTTTTTCGGACGATAGACCATAGACGATGGACGATATATCTTTTCTATGGTCTATCGTCTGTCGTCAATTGTCAATTCACCATCGTCCTGTATAATGCTTGACCATGATCAAGCCTTTAATGCGTCTATGGCGCATCCTGCCGATGTGGGTGCATGTCGTTGTGACAAGGTTGACCCAGCCGAAATTCAATGCGGGTGTATCTGCGTTGGTTTTCGATGAACGGGGCAGGGTTTTGCTTTTCAAACATACCTATCGCAAATATGAGTGGGGTATTCCGGGTGGAACGCTCGAATACCGTGAACAACCTGCCGATGCAATGGTGCGGGAGTTCTACGAAGAGACGGGTATGCACATCGAAATCGAAAGGCTGCTCAAAGTTGCCAGCGCGAAGGAATTTCCCCATCTTGGCATTACATATCTGTGTAAAATAACGGGTGGTGAGTTCAAGCCCTCGCATGAGATTTCGGAAATGAAATTTTTTGAGGTAAATGACCTGCCCATCATGCTCTTTGCGGAGAAGGATTTGATCCGCTGGGCGGCGAGTGGACGATAGACAATGGACGATAGACCATAGGTCGTTTCAATCGTCTATTGTCTATCGTCCATCGTCCAAAAGGATTTATGACAAACATTCTTCTCGTCGGTTTTGGCGGATTTATTGGCTCAGTCTTGCGCTACCTTCTCAGCGGATACGTGCAACAGTCCGCGAATCGGTTGGATTTTCCGTTTGGCACGTTGGCGGTCAATCTCATTGGTTGTTTTGTCATCGGTCTGTTGGCGCAGTTCGGCGAAAAGTATGGGGCGTTCTCGAACGAGTCGCGTGCATTTTTATTTATGGGCGTGTTGGGCGGGTTCACTACATTTTCTGCTTTTGGAAATGACACAGTCAATTTGATGCGTCAAGATTTTGTGGTGAACGCCTTTGCAAACGTCGGCGCGAATGTGATACTTGGGTTATTGGCAGTTTGGCTTGGGCATATTGTTGGACACCTAATTTGGAGATAAATATGAATTGGCTTGAAGTTTCTTTGACCGTGGACGGCGAACTCGCCGAATCTGTTGCTGATGTGCTGGCACGCTTTGCGCCCAATGGCGTGATGACCGAGCAGGGCGTCCGCTTTGTGAATGATGAGGATGAAGGTACCGCAACAGGTCCCATCACAGTCCGTGCGTATTTGGAAGTGAACGATCAACTCGAAGAGACGAGGCAGAAGATAGAGGAATCGCTTTACTATCTGGGGATGATCACGCCTGTACCGACTTCCACCTACAAACAGATCGCGGATCAAAACTGGATGGAAGCCTGGAAGCAGCACTACAAACCGATTCTCATCGGAGAGCGACTCCTGATTCTGCCCGCCTGGCTTGAGTCGCCAGACCCGAAACGAATCCCCATCAAAATCGACCCTGGCATGGCGTTTGGCACAGGGACACATCCCACGACACAGTTGTGTTTGGAATTGATGGAACTGTCCACTGACCACTGTCCACTAACCACTGCAATTGACGTTGGCTGCGGTTCGGGAATTCTCTCTATTGCCGCGCTTAAACTTGGTGCAAGCAAAGTCCTCGGCGTGGACATTGACATGGAGTCCGTCAAGAACTCGCGTGAAAATGCGGATGTCAATGCCGTGGGGGAGGAGTTGCTGCTTGGGCGGGGATCTGTGGCTGAGGTGTTAGCAGGGCAGTTTGAGTTTAAGTCTGCGCCGTTGGTGGTGGCGAATATCCTCGCACCCGTGCTCATCCGTCTCTTCGACGCGGGACTCGCAGACTTGATTCAGCCAGATGGTGAGATCATCCTAAGTGGGATTCTTGATCATCAGGCGGAAAGTGTCATAGAGGCTGGTCAAGCCAAAGGGTTGAAGCGAGGCGAGATCCGTCAAATGAAGGACTGGGTCGCAATCTCCATGAAAAAATAGTGGCGCGGTGAAAATCTGTGCTATGATTCGCACATCATGGATCGCCGTAAACTCATCCAATACCTGCTGTTGAATGTCTTCGTCTCGGCAAGCGTGACAGGCGGAATCCTGTTCTGGTATGACCGTAATTATCGCGCTGTCAGCCAGCCAGCCGTAGTGCAACAGGCTGCCCCCGTTGGTGATGCAGGCGCTGTGACCAGTGACGAACTGCAAACGGACATCCCTGTGAATATCAGCAGTGTGGTTGGCGCAGGAGCGGTGAATTCCGAGATCGTCGTCATCAAGTTTGAAGGCGAAGGTGAGTTGGACTTGGCGTCCTGGCAGTTAAAGGACGAGAACGGCAATACCTTTACGTTCCCGAAACTCACGTTGTATCCCAATGGAGCTGTGCAAGTCCACACCAATGCAGGCACAGATACCGTCATTGACCTGTACTGGGGTCTAGGTGACGCCATTTGGAGTTCTGGCGAGAATGCCCGCCTTTTCGATGCGCAAGGCAATTTGAGAGCGGTTTATAGAGTTCCATAAACGATATTCGAATATCACCCGACCTTTGACGTGAACCCTTCAACCTGTAACCTGTAACCTTCAACCTTCAACCTGATAGCTCAAACCTAAAATGACCCAAGCCCTCTACCGCAAGTACCGTCCCAAGCAATGGGACACCGTCATCGGACAAGATCACGTCATCCAGACGTTGACCAACTCCATCAAGGCAGACCGCGTCGGTCACGCCTACCTTTTTGCTGGTCCGCGCGGAACGGGTAAGACCACCGTCGCGCGTTTGCTGGCGAAGGCGGTCAACTGTCTCAGTGAAGACCCCACCAAACGTCCATGCAATGAATGTGACCATTGCACAGCCGTCAACGAAAACCGCTTCATGGACATGATCGAGATCGACGCGGCTTCCAACAACGGTGTGGACGATGTCCGTGACTTGCGTGAGAAGATCAACTTCTCGCCGTCGCAGGGCAAATATAAGGTCTATGTCATCGACGAAGTTCACATGCTTTCGGGTGGTGCGTTCAACGCCTTGCTCAAAACGCTTGAAGAACCGCCTCCACATGCCATCTTCGTTTTAGCCACCACTGAAATTCATAAAATCCCTGCCACGGTTTTATCTCGTTGTCAGCGTCACGAGTTCCGCCGCGTGCCTATCGATGAGATCGTTGCCAACCTCAAAACTATTGCCGCTTCCGAAAATATTCAAGCGGATGAAGAAGCGCTCACTCTCATTGCACGTCAATCGGCGGGTGGCATGCGCGACGCACAATCGCTTCTCGATCAACTTTCTTCCACGGGTACAAAAATTACGCTTGCTCTTGCACAACAAGTCCTCGGCACGGCTACCAGTCAAACTGTGTTGGATGTCGCCAACTCCATCCTCGATCATCACCCTGCGCATGGTCTTGAAACCATCCATCACGCGCTTGATTCAGGCGCCGATCCGCGCTCGCTGGCACGTCAGATCGTCGAATATCTGCGCGGTCTCATGCTCATTCAAATGGGCAATGCCGAGCAAGTTGAGGCCACTCGTGAAGTCAAAACCCAAATGGAAGCGCACGCCAAAGCGTTCACGTCCACTGACGTTTTGCGGATGATGAAGATTTTCAACAATGCCGCGACAGATCTGCGCGGAGGCTGGCAGCCCTCTTTGATTTTGGAACTCGCCCTCGCGGAAGTGATCGATGCCCCAGCCGAAGTTGTCCAAGTCGCCGCCGTTGCGCCTCGAACCAAGCCTCAGCCTGTATCAGCTCCCGCAGCCGAATCCAAGCCTGAGGTTACGAGCGACGCGTCCCCGAATGGGGGAGCGCAGCCGGTCGTCGAATCACCAGTGATCAATGCCAATGACATCACCAGGGCATGGAAATCTCTTGTCAATGCACTTCCAAAAGCGCAGGCAAATCTCGGTGCATTGATGAACTCTGTGCGAATGATCGACGTGCAAGGCAAGACCCTCGTCCTCGGCATGGCAAGTGACGTGCTCGTGGAGAAACTCAACAAGCCTGACCAGATCGAAATCATCCAGCGTCTCATCAAAGACCACTTCCATGTGGACTTATCCGTGCGCTGTGTGGTCACCAACGCCAAAGGCAAACTCCCCACGCATGTTGCGCAGGATGGCATGGTCGCCGCCGCGATCCAGCACGGTGGTGAGATCGTGGATATGGATGAATAGAAAAATGCGATATTCGATTCTCGATAAGTGAGTGCCGAATATCAAATATCAAATTGCGAGGTTTAATTATGGCTAAAGGATTTAACAAAGGACCCGCCATGGGCGGACAGGGCGGAATGATGCAACAGATTCAAAAACTGCAAAAGCAAATGGAAGAAGCGCAGGCAAAACTTGCCGAAGAAACTGTATCTGCAACGGCTGGTGGCGGCGCGATCAAAGTCACCATGACCGGCGACCAGAAATGCAAATCCGTCGAAATCTCCCCCGAGTTTCTCAAAGACGCTGACCCCGAAATGCTGCAAGACATGGTCTTGTCTGCTGTCAATATGGCATTAGACGAGTCCCGCGCTTTGCAGGAAAAATTGATGGGTCCGCTCGCGGGCGGGATGCCTTTCTAAGTCAAACGTCAAAGGTCGCAAGTCAAAGACCTTTGACCTTCGACCTTTGACGCTCTTATGTTACTTCCCGAATCAATCCAAAGTTTGGTCACTGCCCTCGAACGCCTGCCTGGCATCGGGCCCAAATCCGCCTCGCGGCTGGCGTTCTTCTTCTTGCGCGCTTCCGATGAAGTGTCGCAAGACTTATCCGAAGCGCTGGCGAATCTCAAAGCCAATACCGCCTTCTGCTCGGAATGTTTCAATATTACCGATGCAGGGCGTGAACGCTGCGAGGTTTGCGAATCACAAAAGCGCGACTCGTCCCTCATCTGCGTTGTCGAAGAAGCATTGGATGTCCTCGCGCTTGAACGCACAGGCGGATTCAATGGAAAGTATCATGTCTTGCAGGGAGTTCTATCTCCCATCGAAGGCATTGGCCCAGACGATCTGAAGATCAAACAGCTTGCCGAACGTGTGGCGCGTGGGGGAGTGGGTGAGGTTATTGTTGCCACCAATCCCAGCATGGAAGGTGATGCGACCGCGCTTTATCTTCGTCAAGTCCTTGAGCCGATGGGCGTCAAAGTCACCCGCCTCGCACGCGGCCTTCCCGTTGGCGGTGACTTGGAATATGCCGATCAAAATACCTTGCTGCGAGCATTGTCTGGCAGGCATGAAATGAGTTAAGTATTCACCAGTGCTTTTTATATCTCTTTTTTAGAATGAGGTGTGCGATGAAACTAAAAACCCGTCTTTCATTCAAATCCAAGCTGTTACTCGACAGTTGTATTTTAGCGTTTTCTAGATAAACGTGATACCCTGAGCAAATTCTGTTCGCTGGAAAAAGCCGATGCAACTTCCAATAATCACACCTGCGCCAC
>VGOX01000014.1 GCA_016875755.1 Chloroflexota bacterium | reverse complement strand
TAAGCCTTTCAAGTGGACTTATCAAGGCAAAGCTCTTGCCGCTTAATAAACTACTTATTTATGCCAAAGTGTACTAGCGAAGTTGAAATCGAGGAGGTCACGCTCTTAAAGCGTGACCTCCTTTTGTCTTAATGATATACTTTTGAAAACTTTTGATTCGAGGCGAACCATGAAAGTAACTGTCCTTCAAGAAAACCTTGCACGCGGATTGAGCGTTGTTTCACGCGCTGTTTCTCCGCGCAGTACGCTTCCTGTTCTTTCGAATATTTTGATCGCCACGGATGAGGGGCGTTTACGGCTCTCCGCCACCAATCTCGAACTGGGCATCACCTGCTGGATACCCGCGCGGATTGATGAAAATGGCTCGACCACGGTTCCCTCGCGAACGTTCTCTGATCTGGTCAGTGCCATGCCGAACGACCAGGTGCAGTTGACCCTCGATCTGAAAACGCAAAATTTACATGTGAAGGGCGGCACATCGAATAATGATATTAAATGTATCGATGCGCAGGAATTCCCGCCGCTGCCCACCCCTGAGATGCAGGATGCGGTGCAGTTGAACGTGGCGGATTTCAAGGAAATGATCCACCAGGTGGCGTTCGCCGCTTCGAATGATGAAGCCCGCCCTGTGTTGATGGGCGTGTTGATGAATGTGGAAAAAGACAAAGTGACGATGGCGGCAGCGGACGGTTTCCGTTTGTCGGTGCGCAAGGCGCAGTTATCGAGCAGCGTGAAGAACCCGATCAATGTTATCATCCCCGCACGGGCATTGAATGAACTGGCACGCGTGGCTTCGGATGGCGAGGAACCGCTCTACATGGTCATCCCGAAGAATCGCGGACAGGTTTTATTTCGCGTGAAGGATGTTGAAGTGGTCTCGCAGTTGATCGAAGGGACATTCCCCGATTATCACCAGATCATTCCGCGCAATCACAAATCCCGCACTTTAATTTCCACCGCGGCGCTGCTCAAAGCTTGCAAACAGGCAGAGATCTTTGCCCGCGAAGGTTCGAATGTGGCGCGGCTGGACATCAAACAAGCCAATGGCGAGATGCAGCCCAGTGAAGTGGAAATTTCCGCCACGTCCGAAGAGACGGGCAAGAACGAGACCATTGTCGAAGCCACAGTGGACGGCTCCAGTGTCTTGATCGCATTCAATGTCAAGTTCCTGCGTGAAGCGTTGGAAGTCATCCGAACCCCGAACGTGGCGCTGGAAACATCCGCGGCGAATGCGCCAGGGGTCATCCGCCCTGTCGGCGACGAGGATTTCCTGCACGTCATCATGCCGATGCATTTGGGATAAAAATAAACGAGTCGAATCCGCCAGCGTTAATCGTCTGGCGGATTTTTTGTTATAGAATTGACGACTGACCATGGATGATTGACCATACTGTTGCCATTGTCAATTGTTAAACAAAGGTAGCCCATGACACTTCCCAGCCTGAACGAAAACAACGTTATCCGAATTTTGCTTGCACTGAGTCAATATCCCATTCTGAGCAGGCGCATCCGCCATAAGATGCGCAAGGTCCTGTTTGCCCGCGGCATTACGACCCGTGAATCATTTGACGAGGAAGCCCGCCGCAAGGCGATCGAGTCACAGGCGCGCGAGGGACTTCATAATCCGTATGAAGAAGAACGCGCCGATGTCTGGGAGGATCGCCTTCACCGTGTGCGCGACTCACTGACCGATTTTTATTTTGCCTACAACCTGCCCTACAGCGAATTTGAAGACCTTGTCCGCGGTATGTTGGCGGAACGTGGACGCGAGAATATCGAATTCATTTGGTTCAATCCCGAACTTGCGCCGCAGGATATGCTCTTCGAACAAGCGGAGATGATCGAAGACATGCCCCTCTTGGAGGGTGAAAAATACAAGGCTCGTCTTCAGGAATTGAAAGCAGTGCTCATCCGCACCATGATCAGCGACCAGTTGAAATACATCCGCATTGCGCGCAAATGGTTCACAGTGGATGATCTCAAAGAGATTCGTATGCGCAAGATCGGCGGCGGAAAGATCGGTGGAAAAGCAGCGGGCATGCTGCTCGCCCTGCGCATCCTCAAAGAGACCGCCGCACCCGAACTGCGCGAGCGTTTCAAGATTCCCGTTTCGTATTATCTCGGCTCCGATGTCTTCTACAATTTCCTGACCTTCAATGATCTGATGCACTGGAACGACCAGAAATACAAAACCGAAGAACAGATGCGCGTCGATTATCCCGCACTGTTCAAAGAATTCTCCAATGGACAATTCCCCGATGAGATCATTGAAGGGCTTGAAAAGATTCTCGTCGAAGCATCCGACCGCCCGCTGATCGTGCGCTCCTCCAGTTTGCTCGAGGATAATTTCGGCACATCGTTTGCGGGAAAATACGAAAGCATCTTCCTGCCAAATCAAGGCGGATACGAAGTCCGCCTCGCCGCGCTGGTGCAGGCGATCTCGAACATCTACGCCAGCGTGCTCAATCCCAACGCGCTGATGTACCGTCATCACAAGGAGCTTGCCGATTACGATGAACGCATCGGCATCCTGATCCAGATCGTGGAAGGCGAACGCTTCGGCAAATACTACTTCCCCCACGCTGCGGGCGTTGCCTTCAGCCGCAACCTCTATCGCTGGTCGCCGCAGATCAAACAGGACGAAGGTTTCCTCCGTCTCGTTTGGGGTATGGGCACTCGTGCAGTTGACATGGTCGCGGACGATTATCCGCGCCTCGTGGCGCTCAGCCATCCGCGTCTGCACTCCTCGTCGGATGTTCGCACCATCAAGCGCTACTCCCAACAAAGCCTCGACGCCATCGACATCGAAAAGAATGAATTCGTCACCATTCCAGCTCACGATGTGTTGAATGCGGATTATCCACCCCTGCGCTACATTGCCCAAGTGATGGATGAAGGCTACCTCGCCCCGATTCGTTCCCGCCTCGCTTCCACCGAGAAAATGGTCATTACATTTGACGGTTTACTCTCGCGGACGCCTTTTGCCGCATCCATGCGCGCCGCCCTGAAACTGCTCGAAGAGCATTATGGTTCCCCCGTCGATACCGAATTCACCGCTGAAATTCTCAACCCCGATGACCAACCCGATGTGCGTATCTCCATTCTGCAATGCCGCCCGCAGAGCCATATTCAGGAAAGCAGCGATGTCCAAATCCCGCATGACTTGCAGGAGGAGAACATTATCTTCTCGTCACAGTCCATGGTGCCCCAAGGTGCAGTGGAGGGAATCAGCCACGTGTTGTTTGTGCCGTCGAAAGCCTATTTCAGCCTTGCCTCACAGGATGAACGCACGCAATTGGAACGCGCTATCAGTCAACTTAACGTCGCACTCAAAGACGAAACCTTCATCGCCGTGGGACCAGGCCGCTGGGGCACGTCCACACCTGACCTTGGCGTTCACATCGCGTATGGCGACATCTACAATGCGCGCGCACTCGTCGAACTCGCAGGCGACGAGATTGGCGCATCACCTGAACCATCCTTTGGCACACACTTCTTTCAGGATTTGATGGAAGCGAACATCTATCCGCTCGGCGTTTTCCTTGATGAACCCAACACCATCTTCGCGCGTGACTTTTTCAACGCCACGCCGAATCGCCTTTCAGAATTTATCTCAGTTGAAAACCCACGCGTTGCCGCTGCGTTAAAATTGATCGCTGTGGATGATTTTCGTCCCAGCGCATTTATGAATCTCGTTATGGACTCCAATAAAAGCCGCGCCGTCGCTTTTCTCATCACCCCCGAAAAACCAAAGGAAGAAGATAATTCTGCGGATGAATAATAACTCACCTTACTGAGTACCGCGAGATTAATCTCGCAGCGCTGAGAAAAGCGCGTACGATGAATGAATAAAAAAAGGGCGACTCATTGTCGCCCTTTTTTGACTTAATTTATGTAACGTTCAACCATTGTCATTGCGAGCCGCCGCTTTTTCTCTTTGGGGGCGAAGCAATCTCAACCTCAGCGCAAAGGGATTGCTTCAGGCAATAACAAGAACGCTCTCGCAATGACGGCTTAGTAGTTATCAATAAAAGAACAAATGTTCTATTGATTGAATTGCGGCATTGACCGTCTTCGAATCGTCTCCCGCGTGAGCGGACGCTTCGCGATCACATTGATCTTGTTCGCGTTCTCAAGGATGTGTGTCGAGACAACTTCCCAACCTTCCTCGCCCCATTCATTAAGCAACGCTTCCAACTCATCGGCGGGAACGCCTTTGAAAAAACCGCCGACGGTTTGCACACGGTATTCCCATTTTTGAAGTTCTTCTGTCATTCAAGCCTCCTACAACGCGAACAACACATGCAGCACAATATCTGCTGTGAAGTGCGCAACGATCGCGGTTTCAAGTCCGCGTTTCCAATACAGCCAGCCGAACGCCAGACCTCCTATGCCATTCAAGACAATGGCACGTGCGATGACCAATGGTGTGAGCGGAAGAAAAGATGCGGTGGCGGGTAGATGTCCCAAGCCAAATAAAACAGCGGCGAGAATATTCGCGATCCAAAATACTGCGTTGGTTGGTTTACCCTCCACAGTTTTGCTGAGGAACGAACCAAGCCACACGAACATTGACATGACGAACAACCGCAGCAAAACTTCTTCAGCAATGCCGCCATAGAATGACGCAAGGAATCCCTGCCATGCAGGCGGCTTCACGGAACCATCCGCAAGCGATTGTGCTGCGTCGCCTAATTGGTTCAATAATGCAGGTTGAAAAACGAATACATCCAACCCGATGATAAGCACTGCTGCAACTGCGCCAATGATGATGCTGGGCAAAAGGATCGCACGTACTTTCTCCGCTACAGATTCACCCGCCAGTTTTGCTTCCAAGATCGGTAGCCCAAGACCAACGCGATTGGCAAAGAAGAGTCCGAGCGCTGTCAGCACGGCAAACATCACGGCGTTCTGACCAATTTGAATGGCGAGCAGAAGCGGAAGAGGAATCGGCAGATCCAATTCCTGCAAGACCGTGCCTTGTAACGTCAGCGTATATGGAATGACCGCAACCACACCAAAAACTGCCGCGATCCATATGATGAAAAAGATTTTCCAATTGAAAGGTTTTGTCATGTTGTTCTCCTTATAACTTTGCAACCAATGCACTGCGTTTGAAATTTTTCACACTCACGTAGATCAACGCAATATCCACCAGCCAGATGACTGTGCCGATCGCCATTGCTGTTCCAATCCCTAAAAACAATACGCCCGTAACCTGTCCGATAACGAGCCCGAGCACCAATATCACCAGTGATGCACTCATTTGATACGCTTCCATGAACGTGCGCACACGCGATGAGATCAGCACCGTCGCAGAAATGCCCAATACCGCCAGGGCGGGCGTTACCCACAACATCAGCGGATACCATGTCGGCAATGGGAACCAGATCTCGCCGAACAGCGGATAACTCGCCACGTTTACCACGATGATGTACATCAAGTACGTGAGCCACGACAAACCGATGGCAGGAATGACCGCCGCCAGCACTTTGCCGAGAAACAATTCAATGTCGCTGGTTGGTGCGTACAACAAGGCTTCCATTGTCTTACGTTCGCGTTCCCCAACAAAAGAATCCGAGCCGATCACGGTCGAAAACATCAGCGGCATGATCAGGAACAGCGGCGCGAGCGTGAATCCCGCCATATACAGCACAAACATCTGCTCCAAACTGCGTCCTTCGAACAACGCCTGCATCGCGGGCGGCATCGAGCGCAGCATCACATCAATATCGCCCAGCTCGCGCTCCACATCCTCCACGGGAATGACCTGCGGCAGAATGATGAAGAGCAGCGGCATCAAAATCGCGAAGATCAACGGCACGGCGATGCCAGGTCCCCAAGCCGCCTTGTTCTGCCGCACTTCCTTCAAATCCTTTTTGGCAATCGCCCAGACCGAACGCCAGTTCATTTCTCACCTGCCTGCAACGCAAAATAAATATCCTCCAGCGTGTAATCACGCGGATTGACTTTCAGGATGGAGGCTCCCTGCCCCGCCAGGGTTTGGACGATCTGCGGAATCACCTCTTCGCTCTCGACCTGAACCTGCCACGCCTCATCCTGACCTGTGACCTGCATCACGCCCCGTTGAGCCTTCACCGCCCCGACAGCGGATTCGGAAGGCGCCGCCCAGAACGTAATATCCACCCACGTGACGGGCCACAACTTCCGCGCCAGCTCTGTGAGGCTGCCCATTGCAAGGATGCGCCCCTTGTTGAGGATTGCTACGCGGTCACACAGGCGCTGGGCGTCGAGCAGGTTGTGCGTCGCGAGGATGATGGTCTGCCCGTTGCGCTGACCCAGCCCCGCGATCAACTCGTTGACCTGTTGTGCTGCTTCAGGGTCCAAGCCAGAGGTCGGCTCGTCCAGAAACAAGAGCGGCGGCTCATGGACAAGCGCACGCGCCAGCGCGAGGCGTTGCTTCATGCCCTTGCTATAGGTTTCAACCTTATCGTCCACACGCTCTTGTAAGCCGAAGAATTTCAAAATATCCAACACGCGTTGACCGAGCGTATTTTCAGGGATACCCGCCAGCGTGCCGAAGAACTCCAGGTTTTCACGCGCCGACAGACGCTCGTACAAGGCGGGAGATTCTGTCAGCACCCCCGTTTGCTGGCGAACATGCTGCCCATCTGTTGCGGGGTCAAGACCGAACACGCGTGCCGTCCCGCCGGATGGCGGCAGGATGCCGTTCAACAAGCGGACAGTGGTGGTCTTGCCGGCGCCGTTAGGACCAAGCAGTCCAAAGACTTCGCCTTGTTTCACGTGAAACGTCATCCCGTCCACGGCGCGGTTCTGCCCGAAGGTGCGCTCCAAACCGTTGACTTCAACGATGGTTTCCATCTATTGACCTTTCATCTCGCGCTGGTACAGCACGAACGAGTAGACCACTACAAACAACGACGAACCCATTACTGGCACGAGAGTCAGCCACATGGCGGTTGTGCCGCCGAAGAAACTTCCAGCGAAGGCAAAAACTCCCGCTGCAATGAACAGCCATGAGCCGAGTTGATGCGTCTTGTCCCATACCGTGTCACTGGAGAGTGTCCATGGGGTGCGAATCCCAATGAAGAAATTGCGCTTCGCCTGTCTGAGCATATAGCCGACGAAGATGAACAGGATGCCCATGAACGGCAGCATCGCGGCGCTCATGCGGAATTGGTATCCGAGGCTCCAGGCGAGCGTTAGCCCGTGGATGTAGAGCATGAAGGAGGTGATGAACACGATGAACAGATTGAACACGCCGCGGAATTGCGCGATATTTGCCTTGAGCGGGTCGATGTTTGGGATGACGAGGAACAGCGCGAACATGCCGAGTGTGATCAGCGGCATCATCCACACGCCCCAGAACTTGGACATATAGCCGTCCACCTGGTCGTTCTCGTTCCAGTGTGAAGCCATTTGCTCGGGCAGTTGATCCCAGAACAGTACGCCTGCAATTACGGCAGCAGCGATTAAGACGAGTACGAGGATTGTAGTAAGTTTTGTTGACATTCGATTTCCTTTCAGGTGTTTCACGTGAAACGTAGGGGCACGGCGATACCGTGCCTCTACGTGATTATTTGTCTTCCTTCGGCATCGTGTTTTGTGCGAGCGAGACCATGCCGCTCAGCCCGCCGAGATTCATCGTATCCACTGCGGAACTCGGCACGATGACCAGCGCGCCTTTTTCTTTCAAACCTTCAAAGAGCATGTTCATGGCGCGTAAGTGCAACGCCGTAGGATTGTTGATATAAGCTTGGGATGCCTCGGAGAACGAAGCCGCGATCTGCTTCTCAGATTCGCCGAGGATGACACGCGCCTGACGTTCGCGCTCTGCCTGTGCCTGGCGCGACATGGCGTCTTCCAGATCCTGCGGGATGACGATGTCACGAATCTCCACTGACTGCACCGTCACGCCCCACGGTGTGGTGCGCTCATCAATCACTTGCTGCAATTCCTGGTCAATTGAACTGCGCCCGACGAGAATGTCCGCCAGCATTTTCTTGCCGATAATGTCGCGCAGTGCGGTTTGTGCAGCCCAGTCAACTGCGGCGCGATAGTCTTCCACTTCCAGTGCGGCTTTTTCGGCATCCCACACCACCCAAAATAATACGGCGTCCACATCCACAGGGACTGTGTCTTTTGTCAACGTTTTTTGCGCGGCGAACGGCGTGACCATTACGCGGTGATCGATCCATGTTGGCACTGTATCTACAATGGGAATGATCCAGAACAAGCCTGGTCCCTTCAGCCCTATGAACTTGCCGAGTCGCAGCACGATCACTTTCTCCCATTGCGAAGCAACCTTCAGCGCGAACAAAATGTAAATGCCGATCAGCATCCAAAACACAACCCACCCGCCGAGCATGGCATCGGAATATTTCCCGTCACCATACACTGCGCCGAGAATGGAGATCAACAGAAACACACTAAAGAGGGTTCCAGCAATCGGCGGGATGTGCTGGTCTTCCTTTTTGTTTTGGACAAACGACTTAAGTAATCTTGAATTCATTTTGCATTCTCCTTATTCATCTTTCTCTTGAACATCCGCTTCTTTTCTGGACTTCAACCTGTCTCTCACCATCTGGCTGACTTCACGCTCCGAAAACCCCAACCGGCTTGCTTCACTGAGGAAGCGGTCTGTCAACTCAAGCAACGACTCAGCCCGTAATTTCTCGCTGACCTCGGGCGGCGGTATTTCGGTGATGAATGTGCCGCGTCCCTGTTGCGTGGAGATGATGTGTGCTTCGTCCAGAATTCGATAGGCACGCGCCACGGTGTTGAAGTTGACTCGTAATTCCAGTGCCAGTGCGCGAACAGTTGGCAGTTGGTCGCCTGGTTTCAATATCCCATTCACCAGTTGGCTTTGGATCTGGTTCACGATCTGAGTGTAGATGGGTAAGCCAGAACGAAAGTCGAGTTGTAGAGTGATCTGTTTTTCTACCATGGCTCTCCTTATTGTACTAATTGTATCATTGTACAAATTGTAGCACTTAAGGGATTTAAGTCAAGACTCTGCAGGCTGGTTTTGGCGGAACATGCTTGGGCGTAATCAAAGGCTTGAAGCGCCGAATCAACTTCAGTCAAAGAATGAAGCGCTGCCCTGCTTACAGTCCTCTTATGATTTACAGATAGTCCGCATGGTAGAATTTGCGTGCAATCACAAAAATCATTAAATAAAAAAATCAAAATCCTCTCGCAATTGCGAGACAGGCGAAATTCAAGGAGTAAAACGTAATGGAAGCAAAGACTGGTACCTGGACGGAGAAAAAAGGTTTAGCGCAGATGTTGAAGGGCGGCGTCATCATGGATGTGGTGAATGCCGAGCAAGCCAAGATCGCGGAAGAAGCGGGCGCATGTGCGGTGATGGCGTTGGAACGTGTGCCTGCCGATATCCGCGCGGATGGCGGCGTGGCGCGTATGTCTGACCCCGATATGATCCTGAAGATCATGGATGCGGTTTCGATCCCTGTGATGGCGAAGTGCCGCATTGGTCATTTTGTGGAAGCGCAGATTTTGGAATCGATCGGCGTGGATTACATCGATGAATCCGAAGTATTGACTCCTGCCGATGAAGAACATCACATCTTGAAACATAATTTCAAAGTGCCGTTCGTGTGCGGTTGCCGCAACATCGGCGAAGCGCTGCGCCGCATTGGCGAAGGCGCGGCGATGATGCGCACCAAGGGCGAAGCTGGCACGGGCGATGTGGTTGAAGCGGTGCGTCATGCCCGCTCGGTGATGGGCTCGATCCGCCAGTTGCAGACGATGGGCGATGAAGAGTTGATGACCTTTGCCAAACTCAACGGTGCGCCGTATGAATTGGTGAAGGAAGTGAAGGAACTCGGGCGCATGCCCGTGGTAAATTTTGCGGCGGGTGGTGTTGCCACCCCTGCTGATGCGGCGTTGATGATGCAGCTCGGTGTGGATGGTGTCTTTGTCGGTTCGGGTATTTTTAAGTCTGGCGATCCTGCCAAACGTGCAGCGGCAATTGTCAAGTCGGTGACGCATTATCAAGATGCCTCCATCCTCGCGGAAGTGAGCAAGAACCTCGGCGAAGCGATGGTGGGACGCAATGCCGCGCAGATGCCCGAATCGGAACGCCTTGCCGGGCGTGGTTGGTAGGTTGGACGACGGACGATGGACGATTGACCATGGAATGGTCTTTTCCATTGTCCACGGTCCATCGTCAATGGTCTAAAAAATGAAAATAGGTGTCCTCGCCTTACAAGGCGATTTTTCAGAACATATCTCCATGCTGAAACGGATCGGCGTGGAAACAGCGGAAGTGCGCCTGCCCAAACATTTGGATGGTTTGGATGGACTCATCATCCCCGGTGGAGAGTCCACGACGATCGGCAAACTGGCGGTTGCATACGATTTAATGGAACCGCTTAAGGAATTTGGAAAGTCTCATGCAATTTGGGGCACGTGCGCGGGCGCGATCTTTCTTTCCAAAGATATTGGGCGTGACCAGCCCCTGCTCGGCTTGATGGATATCAAAGTGCAGCGCAATGCCTTTGGAAGACAAGTCGATTCGTTCGAGACCGATCTCGAAATTGACGAGCTGTTCAAAGCCACGGGCACGGAGAATCCTTACCATGCAATCTTTATTCGTGGACCAGTGATCGAATCTGTAAGCGGTGATGCAAAGGTGCTTTCCGCATTGGAAGATGGACGCATTGTTGCAGCCCAGCAGGGACATTTGCTGGCAACGTCCTTTCACCCTGAATTGACAAGTGATACACGCTTTCACGAGTATTTCATCTCGCTGGCATCGTAACTCTGTAGGGGCGCAGCATTGCTGCGCCCCTACAATAAAATATGACCATTCGTCCCCTCGACCTGTTAGACCTCCCTACACTTGCACGTTATCGCAATGATGTGTTGACCCTCGATAGCGCGCGTGCCCTCACGCGTGGACATCCGCTTGGGGCGATGGGGCTGCTGGCGTATGTCAATCCGTCGCGGCATTTGTATGCGGCAGTGGACAATGGCGGCGAGTCTATTTTGCTGGGCGGTATCATCCATACACGCGGTGAGACGTTCGCGAAACTTTTATATCTGGCGCCGTCAGACCGATTGAACGACCCGCAATTGCCTGCGTTGATCGAACATCTTGCGGCACAGGCGGGCGAATGGCAGGCCTTCCATGTGTTGGCAGAAGTGGATGAGACCAGCGATGCCTTTCAGGCGTTGCGGCGGGCTGGCTTTTCCGTCTATGCGTGGCAGCGGGTGTGGGATGTGAGTCTGCTTGAGAAAACAGAATCAACTCCCAGTTTAAGTTGGAGGCGGGTGCGGTCGTTGGATATCCATGCGGTGCAGAGTCTGCATCATCAGATCGTGCCGCAGCTGCTTCATCCCGTTGAGCCTGCGCCGAAGGATGCCAATGGATTTTTCCAGCATGATGGCAAGGGGTATGCGCGTGTGACGTATGGAATGTATGGCATTGTGCTAACGCCGTTGATCTACCCAAGTGAGAGCGATACGGCTGAGAACATACGCTTGTTGGTGGCGAGTTTATCCGACCGCCGCGGACGCCCTGTGTATTTGAATGTGCGTTCGTATCAGGCGTGGCTTGAGCCGATCCTGGAAGACCTTGGCGCCAACGCTGCTACGCGGCAGGCGGTGATGGTGAAGCATCTTGGGCGGTTGGTGAAGGACGGTGTGCCTGCACGAACGCTGCCTGCAAATGCTGGCATACAACCAACACAAATGAGTAAAATGGAAGTAGATGAGTAAATGGAAATTCTTCGATCAGGGGCGCACCATCGGCACGACCAGCGCCGAGGGTGGTTTGATTCTCTCTGACGAAGAGCTTGATGGCAACGCGCGGATCACGTTGAAGCGCGGCAAGGGGTATATTTCAGTTTCTTTGATCATCTATGGGTGGATCGATCACACACGCTTCTTCACCACAGACTCAGACGCGCAGCGCGAGTATCGCGCCATGAAACCTTTTGTTGTCGGGGTGCTCAACCTCATCAACAGGGACGAAGTGCGCGATCTGAAAAATTGGGAAGCGATCTCCGATTTTGTAAGGCGGTTTCCTTAACATGTTAAAGGCACTAATATTCGATTTTGACGGGCTGATCCTCGATACTGAAACGCCCGAAGTTTTGGTTTGGCAGGCCATTTACCGCGAACATGGCTTCGAACTCCCCGTGCATGAATGGGAAAAGACCGTGGGCGGATATGGCATCTCGAACTTCGACGCTGCCGAACATCTTTCGCATCTTTCTCAGGGACGGCTGGATGCTGTTTCGATGCGCACCCGCTACCGAGAAGAGTCTGGTTTGCTCATTGAAGCCAGTTCCATTCTGCCCGGTGTGCTCGAGATCATCCACGAAGCGCGTGAAAGCGGCGTGCGGGTTGCCATTGGTTCCAGTTCGCCGCACTTCTGGGTCGATTCTCATTTGAAACGGCTGGGTATCTTTCATTTCTTCAACCCCGTCATTTGTCAGGACGATGTTGCGCCCGGCAAAACCAAACCCAACCCTGATATCTATTTGAAGGCGTTGGATATGCTCAAGGTCCATAACACCGAAGCGGTGGTTTTCGAAGATTCGCCCAACGGCGTGCTGGCTGCGAGACGTGCAGGCATCTTCGTTGTGGCTGTCCCCAACGGGTTGACATCGCTCATGAACGTCAGCGGTGACCTGACGGTTTCCTCTCTGGCAGAAGTGTCTTTGCAGAAACTGGCAGGGCATGTGAGTCACCGATAACTATGCCGAGAAAAATTGTTTTCATCATCGTTCTCCTCGCTGTGCTGGCAGGCGCAGCGTTTTTTCTAACCCGGCAGAACGCCGCCCCGGCTGAAATTTCTCCCACTCCGTTTGTTGAAACATCCCCTACACTTGTTCCCGTACGTAAACCTGAGGTCGTTCCCATCGAAGACGGTCCGCTCAAGGATGCGATTCTTGCGGCGGGAGATTATCTGGTGCGCCAACAACTCACCAATGGCGAATTGTCCTATCAGGTGAATATCCTGAATCATGATCG
Source organism: Chloroflexota bacterium (assembly GCA_016875755.1). Lineage (GTDB taxonomy): Bacteria > Chloroflexota > Anaerolineae > Anaerolineales > Villigracilaceae > Villigracilis. The sequence continues at coordinate 2,142 of VGOX01000014.1, read as the reverse complement.
TTCCTCCACGCCTTCGGATATTCGTCTCATGGCTGGGACGGGTTCGCTGTACACCGTTTGCAGGGTTTCAGGTGACGCGAAATATTGCGAAGCAGGCGACCGCGCACTCGACCATTATTTTGAAATGCTGGTGAGCGACCCCGAGTCTTTCAAAGGCACATGCCTGTATACGAACGGGGGCTGTCCGCTGGGCGGCGCGGCTCTGACGGTGGATGCCATCTATAAGCGCTGGCAAGCCACGGGTAGTTTTTTCATGGACGAACACAACCTGCTCGACACCGCCATGAACCTTGGGTATTTCATCGTCTCCATGCGCAAGCCTGAAGGCGGCTTCTATCATTCCTTCGACCCGCATTTTGCAGGTACTGTCGACCCGAATTACTTCGTCATTTATTTTCCCGGTGAAAGTTTATACGCGCTCCTGCAAATCTATGAAATGACCGGCAACACCTTCTGGCTCGAACAGGCGCATGAAGTAAATGAGTTCATGGTCACACAGCCTGTTACAGAAGATCATTGGCATGGGTACGCCTTCGCCATGTTCGCCCGTCTCGATGCGCTTGAAAAGTCCGATATCGACTACGCCAATCAGATCGCAGATACCATCATTGCCGGGCAGGTGCGTTCACTGCATCCCGCCAATACGAGCATCTCCACAGCCACAAAAGTAGAGGCGCTTTCGGCGCTGGCACAGGCGCTCCTGCTTTCGGATGCAGAACATGAACGGCTGGACCGTGATATCCGCACCTTCATTACCTTCGTGCTAGCGCGTCAACTCCCCGGCGACAATTGCAACCTCGACCTCAGTCAGGATGCCCTGCTGAGATATACAGGCGGAGTCTTCAGCAGTTGCGAAGATCCCACCATTCGAGTGGACGGTGTTCAACATTGGGTTAATGGCGTAGCGGCGTTTTTAGAATATCAGAGTATGATGGATAAATAGTAATACCTATAATCGTGTTTCACTATTTGCTTTATAGAGAATGGAGATAAAGATGAGTGTTGGAAAAATAAAATGGCAGTCGATCGTGCAAAAATATGCCTACCCGGAAACATGGCGCAGTTTGTGGCAGGTCTTTAATTCTGTCATTCCATTTTTCGTGCTGTGGTATCTCGCCTATCGCAGCCTTGAGGTCGGTTACTGGCTGACACTCCTGCTGACCGTCCCTGCGGCGGGATTCATGGTGCGTATGTTCATCATTTTCCATGATTGCTGTCATGGCTCGTTCTTCCGTACTCCGCTTGCAAACAACCGACTTGGTCTTTTGCTCGGCGTTGCTGTTTGGACTCCCTACTATTCATGGAAACATTCCCATGGCATTCACCACGCCACCGCCGGCGACCTTGACCGCCGCGGTATTGGCGATGTCTACACCATGACCGTGGAGGAATATCTCGCCGCTCCCTGGTACAAGCGGTTCGGGTATCGCGTCATGCGCAATCCGCTGATCCTGTTCACCGTCGGTGCGCTGATCGTCTTTGTCTTTGCGCATCGTTTCTGGGAAAAAGGAGCAGGTAAACGCGAGAAAAGCAGCGTGATCTGGACAAACATGGCGCTCTTTGGTTTTGTCGGCTGGGCGATCTATCACATCGGCTGGCAGGCCTATCTGCTGGTTGAAATTCCTATTTTGCTCATGGCCTGCGGCACGGGCGTCTGGCTGTTCTACGTCCAGCATAACTTTGAGCCGACCTATTGGGAACGCCATCAAGATTGGGAGTTCTTCAAAGCTGGCATGGACGGTAGTTCCTTCTACAAGCTTCCCAAGGTTTTGCAATGGTTCACTGGTAATATCGGTTTTCATCACATCCATCATCTCAGCCCGAAGATCCCGAATTACAAACTGGAGGAATGCCATAATGAAAACCCCATCTTCCAGATCGAGCCGTTGACATTCCGTGATAGTTTGAAATCGCTCTATTTCCGCTTATGGGATGAGCAGGAAAAAATGCTTGTCGGCTGGCGTGCGCTAAAGAAATATAAGATGCAAGCACAAAGCGATAAGATTTAAACAAAAAGGACTGGCTTATCACAGCCAGTCCTTTTTGTTGTGCGCCCAGCATGGGCGTTGACTAGAGGGTGAAAGACCCTTATGGAGGTTGATTGCACCAACCATTAGCGGAAGGCAAGGGCGTTGTCGCGAG
>VGOX01000013.1 GCA_016875755.1 Chloroflexota bacterium | reverse complement strand
TTTTACGAGCGCGAAATGACTGCCTACGCCATTGCGCGTGGCATTGAATACATCTATGATGAATGTCCGTTTGCAGAGGGGTCGCAGCAGATCTTCTACAAAGAAGCCTTGAACCAATTGGAAACCGCCCGTCCTGGCTCAAAGCTGACGTTTTATACCCGCTTCCTTGAAGCGCGGCAAAGCGGGAACTTATTTATCGAGAAGGATATTGAACACGCGCATTTGCATCCGTGCCCCCAGTGCGGCCAGCCAACATCTACGCCTGATCTGTGCTCATTCTGTAGAATGGTCGAAAAAGCGAAGACGGGATAAATTATCGTACCAGGGTAGTGATCAGCCCGATCAGGAATAATCCCGCTGAGACGTATCCTGCGATCTGTTCGGCGGGGAAGATGGTGATGGGCGGCGCTTCAAAACTTAACTGATTGATGCTCGGCTGCGGTGGAATATCCTGCTTGCCGATCAACGCATTGCGAAACGCGATCACATTCGGCGGGCGATTATCAGGGTGCAGCGACATGGCCCACAAGATGGCTTTTTCCACGTGGGGGCTGAGGCTGGGGTTAATTTGTCTGGGCGGGATCAGGCTGCGGCTGGTTAAAAAGCGTTTGCGTACTTCGGCGGGCGGTTCATTTGTCAGCAGGTGATAGAGAGTCGCGCCAAAGGAAAATATATCTGCCCGCGGGTCGGTGTGGGTGTCATCGCCGCCGTATTGTTCGAGAGGTGTGTAGAGCGCAGTGCCCTGCCCGTGAATGACCGTAATGGTAACTTCATCGGGCGCCATGATTTTTACAAGACCAAAATCCACAAGTTTGACCAATCCGCTGGGTGTGATCTTGATGTTGCTCGGCTTGATGTCGCGGTGGATGATGGGCGGTTCCTGATTGTGGAGATAGTTTAGTGAATCGGCGATCTGCACCGCCCAACGCAGGACTTCGTTTTCAGGCAGGAAGGTTTTATTGCGGCGGGCATCCTGCATTCGTTCACGCAGGTCTTTGCCTGGCACATAATCCATGACGAGATAATCATGATTGCCTTCAGAGAAGTAATCTGACACTTTTGGCAGGTTAGGGTGGTCGAGGCGCGCAAGGACAGAAGCCTCGCGAAAGAATTGCTCGCGTGACTGGGTCAGGATTTCGGTTGGGAGAACCTGATCGTGCTCAACTTCTTTGAGCGCACAGAGACGTCCTTGCAAGCGTATATCTTCTGCAAGGTAAATACTGCCTGTGCCGCCCTGCCCGATCTGTTCGCGGATCTGGTAGCGCTCACGCAGGATCTCCCCTTTCTTCAACGATTGGGGCAATTCTTCTCCTTTTGTTGCCAGCGGAACCTGTGAATGAAGTGATATTTTCGGCGTGTATCACTTTTATATTAAGTACATGAAATTTACAATATAATCATGCACAGAATGCCGCTTTTCTGCTATATTATAAACGCCTTTGCGGATGGAGAGTGTCATAATTCCGTTGGCGGTCTTTGAGGAGAGTTATGGAACACGATGAGGAATTTCCCATTCTTGTTGCGCAAGATGGTCCCTTAAAGGGACAGCGCTGGCAGGTAAGCCACACATTAATGATCGGGCGTGATCCGAGTTGTGATGTACAGGTGCAGGACAGGCAGGTTTCCCGCTTCCATGCACGCATTACACCCAATGCCGAAGGGGTAACCATAGAGGACTTGGGGAGCAAGAACGGAACAAATCATAACGGAGTTGAACTGGCAAGCCCCATCATGTTACAGGATGGGGACTTGCTCGGTATTGCGCTGGCACAGCAATTTATCTATTTAACATCCGATGCCACCATGCCGCTGGCGGAAAGCGGTGCGCGCTCGGGTCGATTGTTGATGGATCAAAAATCGCGTCAGGTGTGGGTAAATCAGCAGCAGGTCACTCCGCCGTTATCTGCACAGCAGTTCAAGCTATTATGGATGTTATATAAAAAACAGGGGCAGGTCATCAATCGCAGTGATCTTGTCTCCGAAGTATGGGGGCAGGAGCAAATGGCGGGTGTTTCAGACCAGGCGCTCGATGCCCTCATCCGCCGCCTGCGCGACAGGCTGGCTGTTCTCGATCCCAGTCATCAGTACATCAATACGGTGCGTGGTCATGGTGTCCGTTTGGATAACCCGCCCATTGGAGAGTAGATCAACAGCATGGATGCTCAATCAGAAAAACTTCTTGCACACCTGATCCGAAATACACGCATTGCAACCCTTGCCACATTGCGTGACGAAACGCCTCAAACCTCGATGGTAGCCTTTATTGCCTCAGACGATTTTTCCTTGTTCCATATTTTTGTCAGCCGCCTTGCCCAGCATACAGTGGATATGCAAAAGGACAAACACGTAAGCCTGTTCATCTGCGAGACCGATGACAACCGTGAAGACCCCCAAACTTTGGCGCGTGTGTCCATTCGTGGTACGGTGGAATCAATTCAAAATGGGGAGCCTGGTTATACTCCGCTCAAGGAGCAATATCTGGCACGCTATCCAGAGGCTGGGCAATTGTTCCAATTATCAGATTTCAACTTCTGGCGCATCCAGCCCCGCGGCGGACGGTATGTAGCGGGCTTCGCAAAGGCATACAATATTACGCCTGATACCTTGAAGAAGGTTTCGACTAGATAGAAAACCAAGTGACAGTCACTTTGCAGGGACTGTCACTTTTTAGAAGCATTAGAGGTTAAGACATGAATAAACTAAAACTGCTTGGAGTGTTTGCGCATCCTGATGATGAAGCGATGGGCATGGGCGCGACCTTTGCAAAGTATGCTGCAGAAGGTGTGGACACGCATCTCGTCTGCGCCTCACGCGGCGAGAGAGGCTGGTCGGGTCCCGATGAGCAGTTCCCAGGTTTGGAAGGACTCGGCAAGATCCGCACCAAGGAACTGGAAGCTGCAGTGGAAATCCTCGGGATAAAGAGCCTTTCCTTCCTCAATTACATTGACGGTGATGTCGATCAGGCTGACCATGCCGAAGCGATTGGCAAAATCGTTACTTATCTCCGCCGTATTCAGCCGCAGGTGGTGGTTACCTTCCCGCACGATGGCATTTATGGCCACCCTGACCACATTGCTATTGGGCAATTCACCAATGCGGCAATTGTTTGCGCCGCAGATGCATCCTATAAGGATGCAGAGAATCTCCCTGCGCATCGTGTTTCGAAACTGTATTACATGGTCGATAGCGTGGAATTTATCGAGCTCGTCGCTCCGTTTATGGATGATATGACCTTCCCTGTGGATGGGCAGCTTCGCGGCGAGAATCCCTGGCCTGCATGGATGATCACCACCCGTGTTGACATCAGCCAATATTGCGGCACCGCATGGCGCGCCATTCACTGTCACCAAACGCAACTTGGCTCCATTGGCCGCCTTGCAGATGTGGACGAAGATGCCGCCGTTCCCATCCTCGCAAAGCAGGGCACATTTTTCCGCTCGTTCAGTTTGGTCAATGGCGGCAGAAAGATCGAAACCGATCTTTTCGAAGGATTGAGATAAAAAGAGACGGTCATCCTAAAGATGACCGTCTCTTTTTATCTTCTTCGCTTTAGTTCATATTTTTCTTCATCGAATATTTCAACGCGACTTTATATACTTCGCCCAAACGCTCGCCCATTTCCTTGGCTTCGGGGTTATCGCCTTGAGCTTCCATTTGTCCTGCTAACGCGGTCAATGTATCCAGTAATTGCTGGGTTACCATTTCATCATTTTGCTTTAGCGCAGCTTCGATGGCAGCCGCATCAGGCAATTGGATCAACTGCTCGATGAACATCACTTCTGGGGGCGTGCTCGCCGATTGAAGCACCTGAATCATCTTTTGCAGTTTTCCCATGCGGGCGTAGTCGTTCTGGTCTGAAGCGTGTCGCAGCATTTGCTGGGCGATCTCCACTGCATCCTGCGTGAAGCCGTCTAGATTTTCCCTCGTAGCTTTTTCAATGTCATCCTGTGCGAGCAGAGATTCGACAAATTGCTGCGCCTGTTTGAAGCGCGCTTCCATCTGTTTGTCCACTTCATCCACAAATCCCAGTAATTTTTCGCGAATGCCTTCCAGCCTCGTTTTTTCCTCGCCTGTTTCCTTTTCGATCTTCTCGCTCAAGGTTTGGAAGAACATGTAATCCATTCCCGCACGGGCAAGAGAGACATACGCACGGATGCGGGCATCGGTCTTGGATTCGAGTACGAAGTCGAGCAGCTTCTCGCGCGTCAGACCTTGCCCAGCTTCTTGCAGTACCTTTTGGGCTGCTTCCATTTCTCCGACAGATGCCTTAAGCTGACGACCATACTCGGTTTCTTCCAGCAGTTGGGTTTGGATCTCGATCAACGCGCGCGCAATCGGCTCCTGTCCGCTTTGCATGGCGCTCTGGGCGATACGGCTGAACAACGCAAAGAATTGATCGTCGATGATTTTCTCGTTCTGCTTGATCAACTCCAAGCGCACATCCTTCGAAGTGACCTGCATCAGCCGTTCCATGAATTGGACGCGTTCCTGTTGTCCCTTGATCATTTCGGGTGTGATGCCGTCCTTGCCAAGGATCGTCTCCAGCATGGATTCATACGTCAAATTGGCTTGCGGGCTAAGCAAATACCCTTTGCGCTTTTCGGGCGGCAAGCGCTCGGTCACCTGTTTGATGAGCGGACCGATCATGCGTTCCTGCTCGTTCATAGGCAGCATCAGCTCAGACGGGAAGAAGGTGAGCAGAAGTTCCTTGTCATTGTCGTGATATACAACAGGGGTGGCGAGTCGTCCCTGATAACCGCAGAAGGGACACTGGGCATGGTTCGATTGTCCGCTCAATAGCCGCTGTTTGGCTTGCGGGTCGGCGGTTACATCGAACAACTGCTCGACATTCGCCTGGATCATTTGTCTGCAACGTGGACATGCAATAGTTGTTTGTGCCATTTAATGAATTTCCGATTTCAAATTTTAGATTGACGATTTTATGGATTACGCATCCCGCATTACAGTAATGTAATCCGTGATGCGTAAAGAAGAAATTACCTGACGAAAAAACTTTCCAAAGAATTAACCGACCAGTTCTTCGAGGCGGTCAATATATCCTTCCATGACGGCGAAGGTTGCTTCCACTGCTTTCGGGGTGGTCAGGTCAACGCCTGCCTTCTTCAACACATCCAATGGGTAGGCAGAGGAACCAGATTTGAGGAAACCGAGGTAATTTTCTGCCGCGTTTGGTTCACCGCGCAGGATTCTGCTTGAAAGGGCATGTGCGCCAGAAATACCCGTTGCATACTGATAGACATAGTAATCTGCGAACAGGTGGCTGAATGTGGACCAAACCATGCCCACACGCGGACGGTCGATCTTCACTTTGGGACCAAACCCTTCGGTGAAAAGATCCGCCATCAGATCCTGCATTGAATCGGCTGTGAGCGGTTCGCCGCGTTCGGCACGCTGATGGGTTTCCAGTTCAAAGCGGGCGAGGGTGGGCATCTGGAAGAAGTAGCGGAAGAAATTCCCGCCAACCGCTTCTTCGATGAGGGCGATGAGGAAATTCTTATCTTTGATGGTGTTGAGCAAATGCCCGCGCATCATGGCTTGATTGAAGTTTGAAGCCACTTCTGCCACGAAGAGCGAATACCCTGAATACGCATACGGCTGATTCTTCCACGTCAGGTGGGAGTGCATGGAATGACCAAGCTCATGTGCCAGCGTGCTCATGCTGCCTACATCATCTGTATAGGACATCATAATAAAGGGATAGGTTTCAGGCGAGCCGTAGGAAAATGCGCCATTCATCTTGCCGAGGTTGGGTGTGGAATCAACCCAGCGGTCTTTGAGACAGCCCTTGCGGAGTGTCTCCACATAGTCACTGCCCAGCGGAGCGAGGCTGTCGCTGATGTGATCCACTGCTTTTTCGAAGGGAATTCTGACTTTCTTCTCTGCGATCGGCGCCCACATATCATAGTATTCAACTTGCTTCAACTTCAATACTTTGCGTCGAATTTCAAAGTAACGATGCCAGACGGGCAATTTCTTCTTGAAGGTGTTGATCAGATTATGAAAGACCGCTTCAGGGACATTGTTGTTGAACAAGGAAGCCGAAAGTGTTGTGTCGAAACGGCGTGCGCGCATATTGAATACATTGGCGCTGATGGATGAGGCAAGGTTGGCGGCAAGAGTATTCTTGAATTCAAGGTGCTTGTCGTGATAGCTTTCAAAGGCGGTCTGGCGTACTTTGCGGTCGGGGTGTTCGAGCAGGGTCGAGAAGAAATTACTTTGAGTGACTTCGATCTTTTTCCCCTTGCTGTCTGTTGCAGGGGTGAATTTGAAATCAGCATTCACCAACATGCTGGTGCTGTTGGAAGGTCCGCCAAATGGATCTGCCAGCATACCAAGGATTTCCTCCACCTCTCCAGAACGGACATGTGCCTGCTGGCGGAAGAGATCATCAATGCTTTGGCGATAGATGGCAAGCTTCTTGTCCTGCTTCATCCATGTTTCCAGCTTTTTTCTGCCGATCTTCAGCAATTCGGGATTCAGATATGCTGTTGCAGCAAAGACCTGACCAAACATGCTCTGCGCTTTTCCAACCATGGCCGCCGAGGCTTGATTGGTAGTATCCACTGCGTAAGCAAACTGCGCGTACATATAAATGGTCTGGGCACGACTCATCAGCGCTTCGATGGCTTGCATCCCTTTCAACAAGGTTGCGGGGTTTTGCCCCAGCTTGCCCTCGAACTTCTTTACGCTGGGAACATCCTTCAGCACGGTTTTCAACGCCGCTTCCCATTGCTTGGACGATTTGAAAACGCTCTCAGCGTTCCAGGTATATTTCTTATTCACTTTACTACGGGCAGGAATAGACATTGGATTATCCTTTTCACTATGATTAGATAATTTTACCTTCTCCGCCCTGCAAAAGCGAGAGGGGAGAAGTACAAAGTCAACGCGGCAGGGAGAAACAAATTCGGGCACCAGAATCAGGTATCGGGTCAGCCCAGATGCGCCCGCCGTGAGCTTCCACAATGGCGCGGGTGAGGTAAAGTCCCAGCCCTGCGCCTTTCGTCTGCTTCACAGCATTCGTCGAGCGGTAAAAACGATCGAAGATGTATGGCAGGTCTTTCGCTTCGATGCCTGGTCCTTCATCGCTGACGCAAATGACAACCTGGTCGGGGCGCGCACTTCCGCTGATCTTGATCTCACCCTTTGGCGCATACTTCAACGCGTTGGAAACGAGGTTGGAGAGCACTTGCTCGAGGCGGGTTTCATCACCAAGGATGACAGGAAATTTTTCAGGGAACTCAGCGACGAGTTTATGCTTCGGCGCTTGGGATGCGAAACGCTCGGTCACTCTTAACGCAAGGCTGGGCAATGAGACGTCAGCTTGATTCAAGCTGAGACCTCCCGCCTGCAACCGTGATGCATCCAGAAGGTCATCGATCATTCTGGAGAGGCGGTCTGCTTCCTCTTCGATGACGGCGAGCGAATCGCTGATGGTGTGTTTATCCCATTTGGCATCGGCGCGCCGCAGCGTGGACGCATAGCCTTTGATCAGCGCCACGGGTGTACGCAGTTCATGGCTGACGATGGAGATGAATGTGGCTTTGATCTCGTCTGCCGTTCTGAAGTGCGTAATATTGCGCACGCTGACGATGACATTGCGGAGTTTGTTTTCCTCCGAAAGTAACGGCGCGTACGTAATGCCGACTGGCAGCGGAGGGGGAGCGGGACGTTCAAGATCGCCTTCCACATAGAAGTTGGCATTGGTCGTAAGAGGCCAGCCGTTGGCTACTGCTTCTTCAAGCGTGTTGCCGTGCGGCTCTTTCTTCCAGCGAATGATGGCGTTATGGTCTTTACCTTTGATCTCATCGCGGGAAAGTCCATATAGTTTTTCAAAAGCGATATTACTGCGTTCGACGACAAGATTTGAGTCAAGGATCAGAATGCCGTCTGCGCCAGAGTCTAGCAGTGCATCCAGCCGCTTTTTCTCATACGTGACCTGTCCATACAGCGTCGCATTGAACACGGCAATGGCGGCCTGGTCTGCAAAGGATTGCAGTAACACACGGTCGTTGGGTGTGAAGAGGTCGGGGTAATTACGGAAGATGAAGATAACGCCGATGACCTGACCATGTGCAGCGAGGGGTAAGCCTGTGCCGTTGAGAATGCCGCGGCTGGCGGTGTAGGTCATCTCTTGTAACATGCGGTTAAGTTCGCGTACGTCCAACTCGCGCACTTTTTCTTCTGCCAGCAACGGGGATAAATACGAAAGAAAAGCGGGTGCAATGCCATGTGCCGCCGCCACGCGCCAGCCGTCTGCATGTTTGAGCGCGATCAAGCCAGCTTGCCCTGCCAGCATTTCAATGGAGATGCGCAAAATGCGTGCCAGCAGTTTCTCGAGGTCGAGTTCCTGTGTGAGCGCGCGCGAGATCTCGAGCAGGTAATCTCTCTGGCGGACGCGAAAGTCCGGGAGCATGGATGGAATAATGGACATGGAGTTTCATTATTTTATCACTGCGGGTGTAAGATTTTTATAAGCAAAAAGCCTTTTTAGGCTTGTTTGATGATCAGGTCGAAAACAAAAACGGCCTTTGAGATTTTGTCTCAAAGGCCGTTTTTTTTAATACTTCTTACTCGTTACTTCTCACTTCACTTCTTTTTCCGCCGCAGTTAAAGCATCTTCGAAAATGCGCAGACCTTCATCCATTTCACTCTTACTAATGGACAGTGGCGGCGCAATGCGGATGACGCTCTTACCGCAGGACAGCATGAGCAAACCGCGCTCGTACCCGAGTTCCACAATGCGTTCGGTCAGGTCGTGGGCGGGTTCCTTGCCTTCCTGATCTTTGATAAATTCCACGCCGATCATTAAGCCTTTACCGCGCACTTCGCCGATGCTTTGGTGACGCGCCTGAATTTCCTTGAGCGCATCCATTGCATATTCACCGACTTCTGCCGCGTTCTGCATGAACTCACTTTCGACGAGCTCAATGGTCGCAAGCGCCGCCGCGCAGGAGATGGGATTACCGCCGTACGTATTTCCGTGTGTGCCGATCTCCCAATCCATTACGGATTTTCGCGCAATGCACGCGCCAAGCGGCATGCCCGAAGCGATGCCTTTTGCCGATGTGATAATGTCTGGCTCAACACCAAAGTGGTCTATTGCCCACCACTTGCCCGTGCGCCCCATGCCTGATTGCACTTCATCAAGGATCATCAAGATGCCATGCTTATCGCACAATTTACGCAGGGCGGGGTAGAACCCTTCAGGCGGGACGATGTAACCGCCTTCTCCTTGAATTGTCTCAACCAAAATGCCCGCCACATCTTTCGGCGGCAGAACCTGCGCCAGAATTTCCTCTTCAATGTATCGCACCACAGTTTCGCCGTAATCTTCTCCCTTGCGGCGTTCCAACACGGGGCGGTAAGGGTTGGGGAAGGGGGCATGCGTCACGCCATTCATCAACGGATAGAAACCGCCGTGGTATTTTGCTTTGCTGGCAGTGAACGTCACAGCGCCCATTGTACGTCCATGGAACGCGCCTGTGAAACCGATGAAGTTCGTGCGTTTGGTGTGATAACGCGCCAGTTTGATGGCCGCCTCCACCGCTTCGGTACCTGAATTGGTCATGAACGAAAGCGCATCTTCCTTGAATGGTGCAATTTCGTTCAGGCGTTCACCAAGGCGGATCCAATTCTCGTGATAGAAATCGGACGAGATATGAACGAACTTTTCCGCCTGCTCCTGAATGGCTTTCACGACTTTCGGGTGCGAATACCCCGTGGAAACCACCGCGATCCCGCCCATGAAATCCAAAAAGCGATTACCGTCCACGTCCCACACTTCGGTGCCCTTACCGTGATCCATCACGAACGGATATCCACGCGGATACGAAGGCGAGATCACCTTGCGGTCACGCACAATCATTGCCTGAGCCTTTGGCCCAGGTAAGTTAGATTTGGTCATACATGCTCCTTGTTAATATCAGTGCGGCAACTTGTTGCCGCCGCACAAATTTACAAATTGATTTTCATCTCAGCCAGCGCGCGCGCGCCCAGCAGCCCCATTTCATCTCCTAATGCCGCAAGGGTGATGGTTAACCCCTCCAAATAGCGCGAATGAAAAACACGCTTCTTCAAACTGGCATGAAAAGGCGTAAACAGCAACTCTCCAACCTGTGAAACACCACCGCCAAAAATGACGATCGATGGATCAAATGCATGCAGGCAGGACGCAACCCCAATGCCAAGATATTCCCCTGCACGTTGATAAGCATGGATAGCCAACTCATCCCCGTTTTGGGCAGCTTCCGCCACATCCCGCGCTGTCATGGATTCGTCCCGCTTCAAACTTGACCTTGTGCCTGTTGCCAGTTCCCCAAGCACATACTTCACAATGGCAGGTCCCGACGAAAACGCTTCCAGATGTCCATTGAAACCGCACGAACACGGCGGCCCGTTCGGATCCACAATGATGTGGCCCAGTTCCGCAGCCAAACCGTGATATCCCTGCAATAATCGATCTGCCACGATCACCCCGCCGCCGATCCCCGTGCTGACAGTGAAGAACAAAACATCATGATGTCCCTTGCCGACACCAAAACGATACTCCGCCAGCGCGGCAAGATTGGCATCGTTATCCAGAAATGTAGGCACGCCGAAATGCGCTTCCACTTTAGGTGCCAGCGGAAAATTATGCCACTCCGGGTTATTGGGCGGTGCAAGTAAATACCCTGTATGCGGGTCTAATGGGCCAGGCGAACCAAGCCCAATGGCGGCTACATCTTCCCCGGTCGGCAGAACCTCTTCGATTACCTGCAAGAGGCGTTCCAATCCACCAGGAGTGGAGGCCAGGGTGGGAATCTTCTTCTGTTTAATCGGTTTAATTTGGTCGGGCGCATAAGAGGCGGCACGCATTTGGGTGCCGCCGATATCAACTGCAATGATTGTGGGCATACGCACAATTATACCGTAAGGATATTTTTCCGCCCCATTGCGCCGTTTGACGGAAGTATTCAACCCTGCTATCATCTTTTTTATGCAAAAAAGCCCATTTTCAAGGTTCTGGCAAACCCTAAAAGGGATACCTCGCTGGCTTCGTCCGGGGTTGGGCATCAAACGTTGGCTGACAATGATCCTGATCGGCATCACTCTCCTGGGCTTGGGTGTTGCTGTCATTCTGATCGACATCTATCGCACCGACTCCACCAACTCGACACTGCTCACCTTCCTCTCCTATGCATCCCTGCGCTTTCTACCACGTATGCTTCGCGCCTTCATCTTTGGCGGATTGGGAATCTGGCTCGTCTTATTTGGGATCGTACAACTCAATCGCTCCCTTCTGCGCCCGTTCCTGCGCCCCGGTTCGGACGTAGTTGACACGCTGACAGATTTCCAGCGCCGCAAACGCGGACCGCGCGTTGTTGCCGTTGGCGGCGGACATGGGCTTTCCACACTATTGCGCGGCTTGAAATCACACACGGGCAATCTCACTGCCGTCGTCACGGTGGCGGATGATGGCGGATCATCGGGGCGACTGCGTGAAAGTCTGGGCATTCTTCCGCCTGGTGATATTCGCAATTGCCTTGCCGCTCTCTCCAATGATGAAGACATGCTCACCCAGCTATTCCAATATCGCTTTAGTGGTTCTCCCGACCTCGAAGGACATTCTTTCGGTAATCTTTTCATCACCGCGCTGGCAGATATTACAGGGAGTTTTGAAGATGCGGTGGTTGAGTCGGGCCGCGTGTTATCTGTAAATGGACAGGTGTTGCCATCCACACTGCATGATGTAAAGCTGGTTGCCAGCATGGAATTGCCACACTCCCTCAACGAAGTCCGCGTGGTGGGGGAGAGCAAGATTCCCGAAATGGCGGGGCGCGTTCGGCGTGTGTGGCTGGAGCCAGATAATGCACCAGCTTTCCCGCCAGTGATCAAAGAATTGCTCAGCGCCGATGTCATCGTGGTTGGTCCAGGGAGTCTGTATACCAGTATTTTGCCCAATCTTTTGGTGCGCGATCTGTTAGCCAGCATTGATGCCAGCCGCGCCATTAAGATCTACGTTTGTAATATCGCCACACAGTCAGGTGAAACCGATGCCTTCACCTGTTACGACCATGTTCGTGCTTTGGAAGGGCATGTTGGGGAAAACCTCTTTGACATTATTCTGTGCAATGACAATTATGAAGGGCAGTTGGACCCGTCATCGGTCTGGGTACATGCCGACGATAAGATTCTCTCTGATGAGCGCACGCATACCGCAGATTTAGTGGACGAGGCGCATCCTTGGCGTCACGACTCGGTCAAATTGGCGCAATCCATCCTCGATATTTATTACGAGCGAACAGGTCCACTTAACTGAAAACATCAAAAGTAATCGATTACATTTGTCATAACAAAACACGGACGTACGAAAATTCACAAATTCGGCTTAACGATGTACAATTTAGCTTGTATGAACGACCATACCAGAGTTGACACAAATTATACGAATCCCGTGTGCTCTGAATTAAATTCAATCCTTGGAGGATATTCCCATGACAATCAAAGTAGGCATTAATGGATTTGGTCGCATCGGACGTCAGGTATTAAAGGCGATCCGTGACCTCTACCCGCAGGAACTCGAAGTTGTTGCGTTCAACGACATTGGCGACATGAAGACCATGGCGCACCTGCTAAAATATGATTCGAACTACGGACGCTACAACGGTACCGTGGAAGTTGCTGACGATGCGCTCATTATCGACGGCAAAAAGGTCAAGGTTTTCAAAGAGATGGATCCCTCCGCTATTCCATGGGGCGACTTCGGTGTGGATATTGTGGTTGAGTCCACTGGCTTGTTCACCATCAAAGAAGATGGCGTGAACAAGAAGGGCAAGACTGTGAAAGGTGCTGCCAGCCACATCAAGGGCGGCGCGAAGAAAGTCATCATCTCCGCTCCCGCCGAAGGTGAAGACCTCACCATCGTGATGGGCGTGAACGAAGACAAGTACGACCCCAAGAATCATCACGTCGTTTCCAATGCATCCTGCACCACCAACTGCCTCGCGCCTGCCGCGAAAGTAGTGCATGACCTATACGGCATCAAGCGCGGTTTCATGACCACCGTCCATGCCTACACCAACGACCAGAAAATTCTCGACATGCCGCACTCCGACCTGCGCCGTGCCCGCGCCGCTGCCATGAGCATCATCCCGACCACCACTGGTGCAGCCAAGGCGATCTCTCTTGTCATCCCCGATCTCAAAGGTAAATTCGACGGTTATGCCCTGCGTGTGCCGACCAGCACCGTTTCGGTTGTCGATTTCACCGCTGAACTCGAAAAAGAAACCACCACCGAAGAACTGCGCCAGGCCTTCCGCGATGCTGCCAAGCAGCCCCGCAACAAGGGCGTGATGCAGGCTGTGGACGAACCCCTCGTCTCCATCGACTACAAGGGCGATCCGCATTCCTCCTCGGTTGACCTGCAATTCACATCCGTGCTCGGCAAGGAAAAAGGCAACTTCGTCAAAGTCGTCACCTGGTACGACAACGAATGGGGCTACTCCTGCCGCACCGCCGATCTCGCCGCGCTGATGGCAAAATCCCTGTAACATTTTTTGTAGGGGCAGGTCTCAGACCTGCCCCTACTTTATGGTGGAAACATGAACAAGAAAACTGTAAAAGACATCGACCTCAAAGGCAAACGCGTGCTCATGCGCGTTGATTTCAACGTGCCCATGGCAGACGGCAAAGTGACCGACGACAAGCGCATCAAAGCCGCCCTGCCAACCATTCAATTTGTATTGGATCAGGGAGCCTCGCTACTTTTGATGAGCCATTTGGGACGCCCCAAAGGCGGCTCAGACCCCGAATTCAGCCTGCGTGCCGCTTCGGAAGCATTGTCCACACTGATCAATCGTCCCGTAACCATGGCACCCGATTGTGTTGGCGCGGAAGTGGAAGCGATTGCAAAGAATCTCAAGCCCGGCGACGTGGTGATGCTCGAAAACACCCGCTTCCACAAAGGCGAAGAGAAGAACGACCTCGACCTTGCCAAACAAATGGCAGCGCTCGGCGACGTGTACGTCAACGATGCCTTTGGGTCTGCCCATCGCGCTCATTCCTCTACTGAAGGAATTGCGCGCTTCCTGCCTGCTGTCTCTGGCTTTTTGATGGAGCAGGAACTCGAATACCTTGGCAAAGCTGTAGCTAACCCAGAACATCCTTACATTGCCATCCTCGGCGGTGCGAAGATCAGTGACAAAATTTTGGTCGTTGAAACCCTTGCCGCAAAATGTGACAAACTTATCATCGGCGGCGGTATGGCGAATACCTTCCTTGCTGCAAAGGGACTGAACATGCAGGATAGTCTCGTCGAAGCGGAATCGCTTGAAACTGCCAAGACCTTGCTCGGCAAACTGGGTGACAAGCTCGTCCTGCCTGTAGATGCAGTCATTGCGGATAAATTCGATGCCGAAGCCAATACACAGGTTGTAAATGTTGATCAGATTCCCGCAGGCTGGCGCATGTTGGATGTCGGTCCCAAGACCATTGAAGCCTACAAATCCATTATTGGGACGGCAAAACTCATCGTCTGGAACGGACCTGTGGGCGTGTTCGAAATGCCCAAGTTCGCAGAAGGCACATTTGCACTGGCCAAACTCCTCGCGGAGTCTGAAGCGGTGACTGTCATTGGTGGCGGTGATTCAGCGAGCGCGGTCAAAAAGGCTGGCGTTGTCAAACAGATGACGCATGTCTCCACTGGCGGTGGCGCATCGCTTGAGTTCCTCGAAGGGAAAGAGCTGCCCGGTGTGGCTGCTTTGCTCGATAAATAACATTCTTCTTTAATAGTACAAAAGGAGCAGGCGGATTTTATGCCTGTCTGCTCCTTTGCTTTGTATAATGCCATCATCAATTTTACAGGAGAGAAGAAATGGAATCGACAAACTACAACCCTGAACCGCAACAGGCAGGGACAAATAAAAACCGTACCATCATTATTGCTGTTATTGTTGCAATTGTGCTTTGTTGCTGCTGTCTTGTGACGGTTGTGGGCGGCTATTATATGTATCAGGGGTATGTGCAAGCCCAGCAGGCAGTTGAGGAATTTCAAAATTTTGAGATCCCCGAATTCCCAACCCCTATGCCATTTGACCAGACCGACCCGAATAGCGAAACGATTCCCGAAGTTCCCAATTTTGACCTGACTGGCGAAGTGCCCGCAGGCGGCTTGGCAGACGACGAAACCCGTCTGACAGCATGGTTCTCCGTTCAATTGATCGCGGCGATCTCTGGCTGTGAAACTCCCACTGTGGACGGTACATCCATTAACGTGGTGCAGCAGCCTGATGCGAGCGGGGTTTGGGTGGAGGAGTGGAACGTGAATTGCGGTAATGGTTCATTCAGCCCGCAGAAGGTTACCTTTACCCCCGAAAATGGGATTGTGAAGGTGGAAGTGGAACTTCCGTACCCATAACGCAAAATAGGTTTTTCTCGAGAATGGTTTAACAAAAGCGGACAAGAAAAACCCTTGTCCGCTTTTGTTGTGCGCCCAGCATGGGCGTTGGCTAGAGGGTGAAAGACCCTTATGGAGGTTGATTGCACCAACCATTAGCGGAAGGCAAGGGCGTTGTCGCGAGGCAGGGTCTGGAGGAAGCCGGAAGCA
>VGOX01000012.1 GCA_016875755.1 Chloroflexota bacterium | reverse complement strand
ATGTTGGCTTGCATTCGTGGTACAGATACGGATACCGGTTTGAAGGTGGACGCCTTCCTGGTCGAAAAGGTCTACAAGAAAGGTATCAAAGTCGCCAAAGAAATCATGCAAACTTTGCTCATCGAATGGCATTCCACTTGCCCACGCTGGAATTACACTATCAAGCCACGACAAACTCCAAATCTTTGTTTGTAAAGTGCGGAGTTATTCTTTTACAAGCCCTAAGCACCCGCCTCGCTTGATCCCGAACGTTTGATATTCCGTGCCTCTGCCGCCTGTTGATTTGGGAAGAGCAGCACGCGGTGCACATTCGGCTTCTGAAAGAGCGCTTCATACTCGTTCAAGCTGCTGTTTGGATCCCAGAAATCGTCGATGACCACGGCAAAGCCCGCCTTGTTGTAGATCTCCGCCATATGAGCTGCGCTTGTGCGGGCAACGATCAACTGCTCGATCAGTTCCGCTCCCCACACGCCGCCTGGCAGAGCAAACCCCGACACGACCATGTCACGCAACGCATCCACCGAAATGTGGATGCTTTTAGGGAATTTCCCTGCGAGCGCTTTTGCGCTGGTGCTTTTGCCCACGGCAGGTGCGCCAGCCAGAAGGAAAATAGGGTTCATAAAAGCTCCTGTAAATGAATAATGCATGAGATTATACTTCCCTGCCGTTCATTCTCCTCGAAAATCTACGATACAATAAACACCGTTCTATGCACTCACAAACATCCTTTTTCCCCTCCCGCACCGCACGGATAATCGCTTTGCTCGTCATTTTTGCGTTTGGTATCACGATCCGTATCTTCGATATCACCGACCTGCCGCTCGAGTTCCATTCCACACGGCAAATGCTCTCTGCGCTCAAGGCGCGCGGCATGTACTACGAAACCCGCACCGACGTCCCTGCATGGGAGAAATCCTTTGCCGTCCAACAATGGAAATTCCGCGCTTCCGTGGAGCCAGAATTCTTCGACCGCGTGGTCGCCTACACCTATCAGGTCACGGGCGAGCAGCTTTGGGTGGCGCGGGCGTACTCCTCTGCGTTTTGGATCATCGGTGGTATCTTCCTTTTCCTTCTCGCGCGCAGGCTCACCTCCACAGACGGCGCACTTGCCGCAACTGCCGTATACCTGCTCCTGCCCTACGCCGTGATCGCCAGCCGCAGTTTCCAACCCGACCCATTGATGACCATGCTCATCGTCATTTTTTTATGGGCAGTATATGAATGGTCGCTTAAACCTTCGTCCTATGTGTGGGCGATTCTTGCGGGCATCTTTGGCGGACTTGCCATCTTCATCAAGTTCCCTGCTGCATTCTTCGTGGTAGGCGGAGGCTTGGGAGCGGCACTCAGCGGCGGGTCCATGAATGAGGCGCTGAAAAATCTGCGTGTGTATCTCATGGCGTTGCTTGGCATCCTGCCGGGGGCGGGCTATCTCATCTACGGCATCATCATCGCGGGCTATCTCGGGCAGCAATTCAGCGGACGTTTCATCCCTGCCTTGTATCTCAGCCCGTCTTATTATCTTGGCTGGGTGAATATGCTCAACCTCGTGACAGGCGGAATGGTTTTGATGCTTGCTTTGCTTGGTTTATTCTTCTTTGACGATAAAAAGAGACGCTTCCTTCTTGGACTTTGGGCTGGGTACGCCGTCTTTGGCATTTACTTTAACTATCACATTTCCACCCACGACTATTACTCGTTACCGCTGATCCCGATCGTGGCATTGTCCATCGCCCCGTTTGCGGACTTTCTTTTTGCCAAACTTGCTCAATTAACAAATACTTCTTTTCTGCGTGTTGCAGCTTTCTGCTTTCTGTTCTTGGGTCTTTTCGCTTCCGTTTGGAACACCCGCAACCAACTCAACGCCGTGGACTATCGTCCCGAAGCCGAAATGTGGGCGGAGATCGGTGAAAAAGTGGAAGGGTATAATCTTGCCGGGCTTACGCAGGATTACGGCTCGCGCCTCGCCTATTGGGGCTGGCGGAATAGCACATCCTGGCCCTCCTACGGTGACCTGCTCTATCGCGATGGTTTGCGCGGCGGACAACGCGATTACGATGAACTATTCGCTGAAATTACCGCAAAAAAAGACCTGTTCATTGTGACTGATTTCAACGACCTTGCTCGTCAACCATTCCTAAAGGAGAAGTTGGAGAATTTTCCAATTTTTGCCGAAGGGGATGGTTACGTGATCTATGATATGAGTGAATGAGGTGGTTATATGAAAAAAGGTACCAATCAAAAAAATTATTTTTTTTCCCGCTTTTTGTTTACAGTGTTGCTGGCAAGTCTTTTGATCTCCGGTTGTGGCGTAAATGACGAATTGCAACAAGCTGAGGTTTTGCCGATGGAGAATCGTCCCAATATTATTTTTATTCTGGCGGATGATTTGGATATGAAATTAAATACGATCTCCTATATGGGGAATCTTCAAAGTCTGTTGATCAGACGCGGTACCACTATAGAAGATTTTCTTATCTCTACCTCAACTTGCTGCCCGTCTCGTATGAATATTTTACGCGGACAATATACCCATAATCATCAAGTCTATAATAATACTGTCCCGCATGGCGGTTTTAAGAAACTGTATGAATCTGGATTCGAAGCGTCAGCCTTGCCAGTTTGGTTACAGGCGGCAGGGTATCGTACCGCTCTAATGGGAAAGTACCTCAACGAATACCCGCTACGGGAAGATCGAACATACGTCCCGCCTGGCTGGTCGGAGTGGATCAGCCCGGGCAGAAAAAATGCCTATGACGGTTACGATTATGTTCTAAATGAAAGCGGTACCTTGGTTGAATATCCGCCAAAAGAGATATATTATTTTACGGATGTTATGAGTCGCAAAGCAGTGGATTTTATTGAAAGGGCGTCCAGTGATGATGTTCCATTTTTTCTATATCTTTCCACCTTTGCACCGCATGAACCGGCTACGCCAGCCCGACGGCATGCCGAACTATTCTCAGATATAACAGCACCACGAACCCCCTCCTTTAATGAGGAGAATGTAAGTGATAAGCCTGTAAATATAGCTGCAAACCCCCCGCTTTCTGAAGTAGATATTCTGAAAATTGACGAAATATACCGACAAAGAGTGCGTTCAATGCAAGCTGTGGATGAGATGCTTGCCAGTCTTGTCGACACTCTTGAGCGAACTGGTGAGATCGAAAATACATATATTGTATTTACCTCTGACCAGGGATTGCATTTGGGCCAACATAGGTTGGTGTATGGAAAAAGCTCCATGTATGAAGAGGATATTATTGTGCCATTTGTCATACGTGGCCCTGGTATTCCTGAGAACAGAAATATTCCGCCCTTTCTTGCCGGAAGCATTGACATAGCCCCCACAATTGCGGAATTAGCTGGTGTTGTCCCGCCGGCATTTATAGACGGCAGGACGTTTGTGGGCGTGCTAAAAGAATCCCCTGTTCCATCAGATTGGCGGCGTGCTTTCTTGTTGGAATTTTATATAACTCCCGATGAAAAGGAGAGCAGTTCTTCTTTTCATGCTTCTGCCAGTCTTATGAGGCAGTTCTATGACATCTTCTTCGATACATTTAATGGGCTTCCGAAACGTGCAGGATTACGTACCCTTGACTATACCTATATTGAAAATCCAGATGGTTTTATCGAATTATATGACTTGAAAAATGATCCATATCAACTTGAAAACCTAGCTCAAACTGTGGAAGCAAATACTCTTGAAAAATATTCAAATTGGTTGGAGGCGCTCGAATCATGTCAAGCTGCAGACTGTAGGCATCTTGATCAAAGCATGGAGTTCTTAAGTGAATGACCGTACCCCCATTCTCGTAACAGGTTCGCATCGCAGCGGCACCACCTGGGTTGGCAGAATGCTCGCCGCCGATGTGGATACTGCCTACATCAGTGAGCCGCTCAATGTGCTGCATCGTCCTGGTGTGTATCGTGCGCCAGTGAAACATTGGTACACCTACATCACGGAAGAGAACGAAAACGAATATCTGCCCGCCTTCCGCGAAACGCTTAATTTTCAATATCATGTCTGGCGTGAGTTGATGTCCCTTCGCTCTCCAAAAGATTTCCTGCGCATGGGGCGTGACTTCCATATTTTCTTCAACGGCAGCATGCAGGGACAACGCGCGCTCATCAAAGACCCATTCGCGTTATTCTCTGCAACGTGGTTTGCTGAACGGTTGAATTGCAAAGTTGTCATCACTGTCCGTCATCCTGCGGGGTTTGCCAGCAGCCTCAAACGCCTTGGCTGGAATTATGATTTCCGCAACCTGCTCGACCAACCCCTGCTCATGCGTGACCACCTTGAATCAGACCGCGCCGCGATGGAATCCATGCCGCAGGATGACATCATCGGACAGGGCGCCCTGCTCTGGAAATTCATCTATCGCTTTGTTCACTCAACGGGGAAGTTGTTCCCGCACTTCAACATTGTCCGCCACGAAGACCTTTCCCTCGATCCCATTGGCGGATACCAATCCCTGTATCAATCCCTTGGCTTGGGTTTCACCGAGCAGGTAAAAGAGACCATTCTCACATCCAGTAGTTCCGAAAACCCTGCCAAACTGGCAAAGAATAAGACCCACTCAGTAAAACTCGACAGCCGCGCCAACCTCGATAACTGGAAGAAATTCCTCTCTCCTGAAGAGATTCACCGCATCCGCACATTGACGGAGGGCACCTCTGATTTGTTCTACTCGGAAGAGGAATGGAAATAGTATGACATCCATCCGTCCATTGCCATTAGTTTCCATCATTACGCCGTCGTTCAATCAGGCGCAGTATCTCGAAGAGACCATCAAATCCGTGTTGGAGCAGGATTATCCGCGCATCGAGTACATCATCATGGATGGCGGTTCGACCGATGGCAGCGTGGACATCATCAAAAAGCATGAGGCGGGCATCAATGCCTGGGTCAGCGAGCAGGATCAAGGTCAGACCGATGCGATCAATAAGGGCTTCAATCGCGCCAGTGGAGATATCCTCGCCTGGTTGAATTCGGACGATACCTATCGTCCCAAAGCAGTGGGCGAAGCGGTTAAGTTTTTGATGGATAACCCCGATGTGGCGATGGTGTATGCCGACTGTGATTTTATTGATGAGCAGGGACGCGTGATCGGCAAGTTCGCATCGCGTCAGACTGATTATCAAAAGTTGCGGCGCGGCTATGCCCACATCCCGCAGCAGACGATGTTCTTCCGCGCAAAATATTGGAAGGAAGTTGGTCCGCTCGACCCATCTTTTTATTTTGCGATGGATTATGATCTGTGGGTGCGCATTGCCAAACGCGCGCCAATCAAATACCTGCCTGGCAAGACGTGGGCGAATTTTAGAATTCACACCTCCAGCAAGACCAATGTGAACGATGAACGCGGCTGGAAGGAAATGCTGCGCGTGCATTATCGCGATGGCGGCTCGTTCTTTGCGCCGATCGTTGCAAAATATTATCTGCGAAAGTTGATCGGTCCGTTGTGGAAATGGCGCATCAAAAAAACGTAAATCGAAAATGAACATTCTTTTTTCCCCCCCCTCTCTCGATGATCTCATCCGCCTGCTGCGTGCATGGCGCTTTTGGGTGTTGGGCGCGTTGACGGGTATTCTGATCGGCGCGGTTGTATATTACATTGCCCCGCCGCAGTATCGCGCTCGTGCCATCGTCAATGTGGATTTCAATCTGGAACAAGCCCTGCCCGCTGAAACCGACCGACAGCATTTTTATTATCTCGAACGCGAAGCCCGCAAGATGGTCGAGATCGCCTGGTCGGATGAAGTGCTTGCGCAGCTTGATGCGCCAATTGCAGACCTGCGTGGCGGAAAATTGAATCTCTCGCAGCCCGCTGAAGCAGGCTGGCGCTTCTACGCCGATGACAACGACCCGCAGGTTGCCGCATCACTTGCCACGGCATGGGCGGATGCATTTGCTGTAAAGGTGCAGGCTGAGATCGAAGCGGGCAATATCAATGAATTTACGAAACTCGAAGTTACACGATCTGCCGATCTGCCAAAAGAACGCAGTGTGCCGCTCAGTATCTATTTGCTGATGGGTGCGTCAGGTTTTCTTTTGATCGCAGTCTTTGTTGTTTTATTCATCAAGCCGAAATAAATATTGCATGAAAAGTTTGATGCCCTTTATCGAAAAACTTCCGCGCCTATTTTGGGGATTGGCGCTTCTCACCCTGCCTGTTACCAGTTTTCGCTGGTTCCCAGGCTTGGGTGAAAGTACCTTGGTGCGTCCCTTAGCTTTATATCCTTTGGCATTCTTATTTCCTGTTCTGCTTTTTCTGGCATGGCGTAAAAAAATTCAATTGATTTGGGTAGGTGCTTTTGTAGCGTTAGGCGCGTTCGTTCTGTTCGTGATTTTCTCCGCCAGTGTCGGCTCGATCATCGACCCGATTCCCTTGCGCGGACAAACGTATAACGGGCGTGCCATCCGCGCCTTGGTGACGCTGTTCATCGGGCTGGCGTTTTTCATCAGTGCAGTGTGGATGAACAGAAACGAAGCAGATTTCCGTTTCACCGTCAAATGGCTGTTTGCGGGGTTGGGTCTCACCATCGCATGGAGCGGTTTGCAGGCGGTCACGTTCTACACAGGCTTGCTCGAAAAAGAAATGGTCACGCATTGGCAATTGGCATTTTCGATGCGCGAACTCGTCCGCACGAATCGCATTTCGGGGCTGGCGTATGAACCCGCCTGGCTGGCAGGGCAACTGGCGACGGTATACATGCCGTTCCTGTTCGCCGCTATGCTGACGAAATTCCGCCTCACCCGCATATCGTGGCTGGAGCCTGCCCTGCTGGCATTGTCCGCGCTGGTGCTGCTCGCCACCTATTCACGCGGCGGGTTGCTCATCACCATTGCTGTGGCAGGGTTGTGCATCCTTCTATTTGGTCGCGAACATCTGCGTTCCATGTGGATGTGGTTCGTCAATGGTTTTCGCGGTCGCATATTTGACATCATCCTGCGGGTGGGCATGATCGCTGTTGTAGTCGGTGCACTCGTTGGTGCATTTCTGTTCCTCAACCAGAAAAACTACTTCCGCAGGTTATGGGAATTTAACGTTGGATCCGTCAGTGAATATATTGTCAACATCAATGCTGGCGCGCGCGGAGCGTATTCTAACGGGGCGCTGGCAGCTTTCGAAGAATACCCGCTGACAGGCGTCGGCTTGGGGGGAAGCGGGTTTTACATCTACCAAAATCTGCCCGATTGGTCACTGACCACCGTCCCTGAAATTGCGCGGCAGTTGAGCCCGGAAAGCCGTTTGTACCCCAACCCGAAAAACCTGCATGTGCGTTTGCTGGCAGAAACAGGTTTGATCGGTTTTATTCTTTTCCTTGCGTTTCAATTTCATGTGCTGGGCGATACACTTTCTTTTCTAAAACGAAATGAACGCTGGCTGCGCTTTGCCGCCGTGTCTGGTGTATTTGCGTGGCTGGCAATCGCCCTGTATAATTTCACTCAAGATTCGCTCACGACCCCGAACATCTGGCTGGTTTCGGGGATCATGGTGGGGCTGTCTGCAATTTCATCTCACAAGGAACACCCATGATCGTACTCTCCGTTGGAATGCCGCGCGCAGGCTCGGGCTGGCACTATAACCTCATCCATGACTTAATGAAAACCACAGGCTGTGCTGACGCGCGTGACATTCGCGAAAAATTCCGCCTGCAAAACATCCTCACGGAAGTGAATTGCAACATTAGCATTCTCTCGGCCCGCCGATTGGGGATGGTGAGCATTCCCGCCTTGATGGGCAATACCTTCGTCATCAAAGCCCATTCCGCGCC
Source organism: Chloroflexota bacterium (assembly GCA_016875755.1). Lineage (GTDB taxonomy): Bacteria > Chloroflexota > Anaerolineae > Anaerolineales > Villigracilaceae > Villigracilis. Next base: position 8,387 of record VGOX01000012.1, on the reverse strand, counting down.
GACGATCTCTTCGCGTCTGCTCTCTGCCATGGGCTTGTTACGCATCACATACATTTACCGTGACCCGCGCGATGCCATGCTCTCCGCCTTTGATTTCGGGCAGCGTGCCATCGCCAAGGGACGTCCCAATGCCTTTTCGCATCTCTCTGATTTTGACAAAAGCCTGAGCTTTATGATGGAATACGTCCGCATTTGGGAGAAGTGGATGAAGGAAAAGAACGTGCTCATTGCCCGCTATGAAGACCTGCTCACGAATTACGACGCTGAATCTGCCAAATTGGTGGATTATCTCAAACTGGACGGGAGCAAGCCCGAGGTCCGCGCTGTGATCGAGCAGTACCGTCCTGGAGCCAATGACGGGCAGCAGGGCCTGCACTTCCACAAGGGCAAAATCGGCAGATTCCGTGAATCCTACACAGAATCGCAGCAATCTGTGCTGAATGAGAAACTTGGGGCTGCTCTGGGCCGTATGGGCTACGAGCTTTGAGGACAGGTGTAATCTAGCTGTAACGTCGTATAAGTTGCAGAACTACCCTTTTTTCGTTATGATAGCGCAGTTATGATAAAACGCTTTGACATGCCCTACATGGCGGACTGGTTCGCCATTTCATTGAGGTGGGTTTTACTGATTGGGTTTGTCGTTGCTCTTGGCTTGGGGGGGCGTCTTGATCTTCAGTCTTCATGGCCACTTGGATTTATGATCGCCTGGAATCTGTTCATGGCTATTCTGGCAAGCATGAACACCCGTATGACCTATCACCGCCGTATCAGCCTTGTCGTGGATTTTATCCTGGCTGCAATGTTCTATTGGGCGCAGGGCGGTTTGTTGGGACCTGTATTTTGGGCTGGTCTTCTCCCAATCCTCGCTGGAGCCGTGTATTATGAATTTTGGGGGGCTTTGATTCCTGCGGCGCTATTTTCCATGTTCATGCTTTATCTGGAACGTGAAATAGGAATGGAAACCTCGTTTTCTCTTCTTCTGATCGGGGTGATGCTGGTACTGGGAAGTATCTTTGGTTATCTTGGCAGCCGTATGATGGCACACATGCGCAAGAACCGCGCCTTGTGGGTGGATGCGGAGGAAAAGAAGCGCGCCGTTCAAAGTGAGCGGATGCGCGCCATTTACGAGCTGACCTCCACCCTTTCCTCCACGCTGAGTTACAAACGCGTGCTCGACTCTGCGCTGGATATGAGCGCCACAGCCCTGAATCCCAACCCTGAAGAACAAGGCAGCGATCCGTTGGTGGGGGCGGTGATGCTTTTCAACGGCGGTAAATTGCGCATTGGTTCTGCGCGGCGCTTCACCAATGCCGATATGCGTGTTACGTTTGACGGCGCGGAAGGCATACTCAAACACACCCTGGATGAAGGTGAGCCGCTGACGTTCAAGGATATTGGCTACGACCCTGAGTTGGGACGGGTGATCGCGCTTCGCAGCTGCACCAGCGGATATTGCTTTCCCCTCCGCAGCGGTTTCAACGTTTATGGAGTTTTGCTTTTCGCCCATCCCGAGTCAGAATACTTTTCCTCAGAGCGGGTCAAATTGCTGGATATTATTGGCAGGCAGGCGGTCATCGCCATTCAAAATGCCCGCCTATACCAGGACCTTGTGGAAGAGAAGGAACGAATGATCGAAGTGCATGAAGAGGCGCGCAAGAAACTGGCGCGTGACCTGCACGACGGCCCCACCCAGTCTGTTGCGGCGATATCAATGCGGCTTAGTATCACCCGCCGCATGATGACCAAGGATGTAAATGCCGCGAATGAAGAACTTGTAAGACTTGAAGAACTGGCACACCGCACAACCAAAGAGATCCGTCACATGCTGTTCACTCTGCGTCCGCTTATCCTTGAGTCGCAGGGGCTTGCCGCCGCCGTTCAGGCAATGGCAGATAAGATGATGGAAACCTTTTCTCAAAAGGTGGCAGTCGAAGTGGATGAGCGTGCCACTGAACAATTGGAAATGGGCAAGCAAGGGTTTATCTTCTACATCATTGAAGAGGCGGTCAACAATGCGCGCAAACATGCTGCCGCTGAAGTCATCGCCGTCCGATTGAAGCAAATAGAGATGGGCGTCATCCTGTTGGAGATCAACGATAATGGTGCGGGGTTCGATGTGCAAGCGATGACTGAAAACTACGACAAACGAGCCAACAGCAGTCTCGGCATGGTCAACTTGCGCGAACGCTCCGAGCTCGTCAACGGTTTACTGCAGATCGACTCCAAAGTAGGCAAGGGCACACAGGTGCGGGTGTACATTCCGCTTACCGAAGAAGCCGCCGACCGCCTGCATCACGCCCGCAGGAGATAACCATGCCCTTCTCTGAAGGTGTTCATTATTCATATCATCATTCAGGCAATGAAAACCGCCCGCCCCTTATTTTGATCCATGGTGCGGGCGGCATCTATTTAACATGGCATCCATATCTGCGTCGTTTGCAAAACGAAACCGTCTACGCTCTCGACCTGCCCGGTCACGGAGAGTCGCAGGGTGCTGGCAGGCAATCCATAGATGCATATGCGGAAGACATTCTTCATTTTCTTGATCGGCTGAATATTCAAAAAGCGGTTCTGGTGGGAATTTCGATGGGCAGCGCAATTACGCTAACTGCAGCGGTTGTATACCCCGAAAGAATTGCGGCGCTTGCATTGCTTGGCGGTGGTGGAAAAATGCGCGTGGCAAATGCTGTGCTTGAAACCGCTGCCAATCCGCATACATTTGAAGCCGCTGTGGATATGATCAACGCTGGTTGTTTCAGCGAACACGCCGCGCCTGAGCTCATCAGCCTTTCGAAACAGCACATGCTCAAACTTTCCCCGTCGGTGCTGCTCGGTGATTTTCAGGCATGCAATCAGTTCAACATCATGGATCGCTTGTCCCAGATTAACATTCCCACACTTATTCTTTGTGGCATGTTGGATAAAATGATGCCCCCCAAATTTTCCGAGTCGTTGCGCGACGGAATTCCAAACTCACGCATTCATCTTGTGGAACATGCGGGGCACATGCTTCAACTGGAACAGCCCGAAAAAATTGCCGCACTTCTAAAACAATTTCTGGATGAACTTCCGCTTCATTCCAAACTCTAGTCTGTTTTTTACAACCCAAACATTTTCTTTAAGATCGGCATTGCATTCATCACCGCCAACGCACGGTGACTGAGACGATTTTTCTCGTCCATGTCCAACTCTGCCATTGTCCTGCCCAAACCTTCCATTAGAAAAATCGGGTCATAGCCGAATCCGCCTGAGCCGCGTTCTTCAGGGATGATCTCACCGAAGCAATTTCCCTCTGCAAATTCAACAGAACCAGCAGGTGTGGCAACTGCAATCGTCGCATGAAAGTGCGCATTCCATGGGCGCGGTTTGTCTTTGAGGTTTTCCAGTAGAAAATCGCGGCGGTCTTTATCTTGCGCTCTTGGTTTGGGAGAGTAGCGCGCCGAGTACAGACCTGGAGCGCCGCCGAGTGCCGCCACTTCAAGACCGGAGTCGTCGGCTAGGGAGATCAGTCCGCTGGCTTGGGCGAAAGCGATGGCTTTTTTTCCTGCGTTCTCTTCATAATTTACGCCGTCTTCTTCCACGTCCAATTCAAGGTTGATCTGTGATGGGGTGACGAATTGAATGCCCGACCCTTTCAGCAGGTCTTGCAGTTCTTTTACTTTCCCTTTGTTGTTGGTGGCAATGAGAAGTTTGTTCATCAGATTCCTATTTTGCAGAGTGGATGTTCTTGATCGCCCATTTTGCGTGATCTCGAATCAGAGGTTCGTCATCCTGTAAAGCCTGTTCGAGAATGGGGATGTCATCAGCATTACCTGTATTGCCGATGACGACGGCAAGATTGCGCAGGTAGCCGCGGCGTTTGGCGCGAGCAATGGGGCTTTTCTTGAAGCGTTGGTTAAACTCGGAGGATAACAGGAGCAGGTCTGAGGTTAAGACTGGAAGCGGGATTTTCGTCTCAAGGGCGGGATCTGCCGGTTGTGAGAAGCGATTCCACGGGCAGACTTGCTGGCAGATGTCGCATCCGAAAATCCAGTTTTGCATGGGTGGGCGCAGGTCTTCGGGAATGTCGCCTTTGTTTTCGATGGTAAGGAAGGAGATGCAGCGATTTGCGTCGAGGGTGCGGTTGGGGAGGATGCATTGGGTGGGGCAGGCGTCGATGCAGCGGGTGCAGGTGCCGCAATGATCGGTGGGGAAGGATTCGTCAGGTTCGAGTTCGATGCCGAGTAGAATTTCTGCAAGCAGGAATGTGGAGCCTGCCTGCGGGTTGATAAGCATGGAGTTTTTGCCGATCCATCCCAAGCCTGCGCGTTGGGCAAGTTCGCGTTCGAGGATGGGGCCTGTGTCTGTGTAATAGCGATTGGGAATGGGGTGACCGATTTGTGTTTCGATAAAGCTGATGATCTCTTGCAACCGCGGAGGAATGACATCGTGATAGTCATCGCCAAGGGCGTAGGCGGCGATACTGAATTCTGAATTTTGAGTTCGGAATTCAGTATTTGTATAAGGCAATGCCAATACAAGGATGGATTTGCACTCAGGGAGTATTATTTTTGGGTCGGCGCGGCGGCTGCGGCTGCGTTCCGAGGCGAGGTAGTCCATTGTGGCGTGATGCCCGTTGGTGAGCCAGTTTTCAAAAATAGTGTATTGCGTTGGCGGCTGACAAGAAGTAACGCCAGCCAGGATGAATCCCAGCTGTCTTGATTTTTCCTTTATTCTTTCCTTCAAGCCTTTGGGGATGGTTTGTGTTTCTGTCATTTGTTTGGTTTAGATTATCTTGGTACAAATTCAGCAGATTAATTCTAATGTCTACTTTTAATTCTCGGTTACGGTCTATTGTAACCCGCTTGACTAAGGTATTTACAGCTTGCTTTTTAAATTCAAATATCTCTGCCCGCTCTTCATCGTTTTTTGGTGTGAAATTTAATGAGTTGAGCCCTGCTTGTAAGTCGGCTAAATACTCTACGACTTTGGTTTCCCAATCCCCTAAAGCATGGATATTTACCGCTTGCCCAATATCTGCATACTCACGTTTAAGACTTAGCTCCTGCATGGTCAATGCGCCTAACTGATAATCCATATCGCTTTCGGTTATCGCGCCTTTGCGTGCTTGCGTGATTATCCATTGCCGCTCCATAGTGAGGGAGTCTAGTTCTTTTTGTATTCGGTCTTGTTCGGCGTCTAATGCTTCTGCATTATCTTGTAACTCAGCAACCATTTTTCGGGCTTGGGCTAGGAGAATTTCAGGCTTGTTGATAGCCTCACTCACTTTTCCCCAAACAACTGAATCGGCTTTTCCGCTTGCAATAGTACGCGGGCAATCAGGCGATATATATTCTTCATGCTCTTGCCTGCAATAGTATCGCCCATATTCTGCTTTTTTCACCCATTGACCCTCTTTGTTAAGCCGCATTGAGGGCATAGTTCGCGCTCCCCATTTCCTGTCACAAGTGCAATATAGCAAACCACCGATAAGGTAGTTTTGTTTTATATGGCGGGCAGGATGATTTATATTTGATTGTCTTACCTCTAAAAACTTCTCATAGGTTGCCATGTCTATAATAGGTTCAACTGGTATATCAAATGTTTCACCGCCCCGCGATTGTGTTTTTATTCCAAAAGCATATTCCTTTGCGGCTCCCAATATGAATTGAATAACATTCTTTGACCATTCAGTTTTTCGATACGCATTACCACCTTTTTGAGGGGCGCCAGCTTGTATTAATCGCCTTCGTATTTCTAAAATAGGCACACGCTCGGTATACCATGCGAATATTTGCTGTACCCATTTCGCTTCATCCTCTACCACTTCGATAACTTCCCCATTCCGCTGATAACCATAGCGATCACGACCGGCATTTGCTTTACCGGCACGTAAGCGGGCTTTGACGCCCATCGTCATTCGTTCTTTAATTCCATCTAATTCCATTCCTGCAACCCAAGCTTTAAGTGGAGCCATTTTGGCATCAAAGGTCTCACGTGCTAGCATTATGGTTATTTTATTCTCTTGGATGGTTTCTAATACCAAAAGCATTGCACGCATCCCACGATATAGGCGATCTTCGCGCCAGGCAAGGATAATGTCAAATTGCCCTTGAGCTGCGTCGTTTAGCATGGCAAGTAAGGCGGGACGGTCTGGGCGTGTGCCTGATGGTTCAATAATTTTATTCTTTACTCGGTACCGTTCGATGTCTTTGTAGACATTAACAACGATTAAATTATTCTCTTCTGCATATTTTCTGCAATCCGCTTCTTGCTCTATGGGGCTTGCCTTGTCGCCTTGTTTCTCCGATGAAGTCCGAATATAGATTACTGCTTTTTTACTCATTGTAGTTATCCTTTCATTTCTAGATCTCAAGTTCTTACAACTGCCTGCCAAAGTTACCCAAGACAGGCAGGGTGTAAGATTTTGAGTTGCTTATTCAGTAAATAGGTACGGATTATGTTTCCTATGCCACGCTTCAAGGGATTCGGAAGTGGGTAAACCGTGACTATCAAGACTGATTCCCTTATGCTCTGCGAGTGCGGGGTCAATCAAAATGACGGTGTGATCTTCTGGAGCATCATTGCCGGCATCGGGGCGGATGCTGTAACGAAGATTTTCGTCATCTTCATCGAAATCGAAAACAACATGGTAATACATGGGAGACTCCTTTTTGTTTTTGGTTGGATAGGTTTGATTTATCAATAGGGAAGTATTCGCGGGATATGGGTCATAAGACTCCTTTCTTGAATATCCCCGCGCCAAAAACAAAAACCGCTTGGGCAATGCCGCAAGCGGAATAGAGTCAAGGCATGATAGAATCTGCCTTAGCCCTTGCGCCGCTTGGTTCGGCGTGGGGGTTAGGGCGTGTATCGCGCTTCCAACGCTTTACTCGCCCGTTATAAAGGGAATAAATCCCTTATCTTATGGGAATTATACTATAATTCTGGGGGTTAATACTTGTCAATTCTGGGGCTTACGCCCGCGCTTTTCCCCGCTTGCTTGCGCCTTTGCCTTATACGCCAAAAGCGATTCGCGATCAACCATCCAAACAATTGAGAATTTACGGGCTTTGATCTTGCCCTCCCTTATCAATTCTCTAAGATGGTCGGCATTATAGCCGCTTAGTTTAGCAGCTTCATTAACAGTCAACCATTCTTGATTATTTTCCATGTTTAGACTCCACAAAGGCATTATACCTTTGCAACTGTTTGCGCATGCAAATATTTATTTTTTAATGTGCTACCTACTACTATTTTTCTCTACATCGACGGCAACGTTCACTTGCCCAGTTGGCTATCCAAACATTCAACGCCTAAAATTTGATTAAGAAAATTATGCAATTCGCCTTTTTGTAAAAGTTGATTTGCGTCTAATTTCTCCCCGTCAATTTTCAGGCTTTGGATTTTTTCACATGGGCGGGCAAGCATGGCTTGATATTGCTTTGTCCGCTCCGCGTCATCACACCAAACAAAGACGCACTCATACTTATTTGCGATTGCCTGCATTACATCTGCCCGTCCGCCGCCCTCACTCCCAAAGGAAAGTACACTAACGCCGCGCGGTAAGCATTGCCAAAGGGAAAGGGCATTGATCTCACCCTCTACAAGTAAAAGAGTATTATCTGATTCGAGTACATTCCACAAGCCAAACAACAAGGGCATGCTTCCGGCAAGGGCTATATAGCGCAACCCTTCGGGGTTATTGTCAATAAACCGATACTTAACAGCGGTTATCACTTCCCCGCGCGCGTCCATATCCAACCAGGGCATAGAGATAGCAGGGCGGTTGCGCTTTGCCTTTGGGTCATACACAAAAGCAAAACCTAAAAGCCATGCGTACCATGTGCCACGATGTAACCCGCGCTGTGTAAGATAATCCTGCCCTGCCTGCCCTTTATTGAATAAAAGTAAATCACTCGCCTTGTCTACAAGTTGTAATGCTTGCGCCTGCCATTCGTGAGACGGTAAAGTTATTGGCTTGGGAGTCGGCTTTATACTGGGGGCTGTCACTGTTTGGGTCGGCTCTAGGTTCTTGCCCATTAAAGTTTGGTATGCCGTTTTGAAGTCGCAGTCATCGCGCCGCATGATGAAATCAATAGCCGTGTGATATTTACCGCCCCCACATTCACGACAATACCAGCGATCACCTTCGGGGGTATGCTTGACGGTAAAGCGGTCATCGCCGCCGCAAAATGGACATGCGCCGACATGATACCTGCCTGCCTTTTTCAAGTCATGTCCGATAAGGGATAAAAGTTGGGTTGTTTGGTTAACCTGCAATATGCTCATGCCCCTCTGTGACTATAATGATGAGACACTCGTAACCAATAGTTTAGTGTGCAGGGCGCAGGAGAAAAGACATGTCTCAAGAATATCTCGACAAGCTCGATAGCCGCCAGAACGGC
>VGOX01000011.1 GCA_016875755.1 Chloroflexota bacterium | reverse complement strand
TGGGTTCGCCTCAAACAGGTTGCCAATGAGACCCAACAGACTGTTTACCGCCTCAAACATGATTTGCTGTCCGACTATTTGCGTCAACAACTCAAATCGCCTGCTATTCAAATGACTTTTGCGTAAGTCCTATTCTTAAAAGTCCGTGCCTTTTTTCGCCCAAGTGGTAAGATAGAAAAAAACTCTGAGGGCTTAATTTATGAAACGATTTGTGGCAATTGCGGGAAATATCGGTGTGGGGAAATCCACCCTGGTTAAGATGTTATGTGACCAGATGGCTTGGGACCCGTTCTACGAGCCAGTTACGCAAAACCCCTACCTTGCCGATTTTTATCAGAACATGTCTGCATGGGCGTTCCATTCGCAGGTCTTCTTTTTGACGCACCGTTTGCGCTCACATTTCAACCTCGCTTCCCACCCGAATTCTGTCATTCAAGACCGCAGTGTGTATGAAGATGCAGAGATTTTTGCCCAAAACCTATATCAGCAGGGCAATATGACCGACCGCGATTATCAGACCTATCGTGAGTTGTATGAGACGGCTGTGCAGTTTTTGCCGCCACCTGATTTGGTCATCTACCTGCGTGCTTCGGTGGATACGCTCATGAACCGCATCAGTCAGCGCGGACGTGATTACGAGCGCACGATCACGCCTGAATACCTGCAAAACCTCAACGGCCTATACGAAGGCTGGATCGAAAACTTCACGCTTTGCCCCGTGCTCGCCGTCCCTGCGGATGATCTGGACTATGTGGCTCACAATGGTCACCTGCGCCTGATCGTTTCGAAGATCGAAGCGAAGTTGATGGGAAAAGAAGAAGTTGTTTTTGAACCCGAAGAAGTGGCAAGAGCAGCAGAGGATTAGAATAACGAGGTACAAGAAATGAGAAACAAGTTGTGAGGATTTTTTCACAACTCGTTTCTTTTTCCCTTTACTCAGCACTTGTTACTTATTACTTCCCCTATGCCTTCCCCAGCACCATCGCCAGCAACGCCATGCGGACATACAAACCGTACTCCATCTGGCGGAAGTAGGCGGCGCGCGGGTCGTCGTCGAAGTCCATGCTGATCTCGGTCACGCGCGGCAGCGGGTGCATGACGATCATTTCCTGTTTGGCGGCTTTCATGATCTGTGGATCGATGACGTACGCGCCTTTCACTTTTTCGTAATCAGCGGGATCTTCAAAACGTTCCTTCTGGACGCGGGTCACATACAGCACGTCGGTTTCGGGGAGCACTTCTTCGAGGCTGCCATATTCCTTTTGCGGGATGCCCTTCTCTGCGACTTCGTCCATGACTTCTTTGGGCATCTTCAAAATATCAGGCGAGACGTAATTCAACTTTACATCGTACATCGATAGCAGACGCGCCAGGGAGTGGACGGTACGTCCGTATTTCAGGTCACCGAGCATGGTGATGGTCAGACCGTCAATGCGCCCCACACCGAGTTCTTCGAAGATGGTGAACGCGTCGAGCAAGGCTTGTGTGGGATGTTCGCCCACACCGTCACCTGCGTTGATGACAGGTTTGCGCGCCGCCTTCGCCGCGATCGCCGCCGAGCCTGTTTCTGGGTGGCGCAACACCATCACATCTGCGTAACATTCGAGCGTGCGGATGGTATCTGGCAGGCTCTCGCCTTTCGACACAGACGAATACTTGACCTCATTGATCGAGATCACGCTGCCGCCGAGGCGCTCCATCGCCGCAATGAACGAGGACGATGTTCTGGTGGACGGTTCATAGAACAGGTTGGCGAGAATTTTCCCTTTCAGCAGGTCAAAGGTCCCGACACGCTCGACCATGCCGCGCATCTCATGCGCCACACCGAAGACATAGTCCAGATCATCGCGGCTGAATTGTTTGACGGAAAGAATATCCTTGCCGTACCACGGCGCATTCTTATTTTCGCCGAAAGGCAAATAACGGGATTGGGATTGAGTTGGCATTTGTTTCGTCTCCTAATAATTGATTTGATAGTCCTTTGGACGATTATCCGAATAAATGATTCCCAAGCGGGATGATGTTGATCAACGGCTCTTCATAGGGATGGGAACGCCGCACCGCGGCAATCGCTTCTTTCACTACCTCGCGCCTGCAATTCACTTCAAGCTTGTACTCTACCGTGATGCTGATCGTACCTACTTTTCCATCGAAAAGATTGGCTCCTTCCAGCGGGCGGAACGATCCCTGCACTTGTGAAATGGCGAAGCAGTGATCGTAATTTCCGATCACACCTACGCCTGCCTCCACCAGCGCATCACGGACCTTTTCCACGTGTCCCTGTGGGATGAAGATTTCCAGTTTGACATCGGTAAAGTCGTTCATACTGCCTGCTCTTCTTTCAGGTGTATATCTAAAAACTGCTTGATCTCTTCGAAAGCTTTTTGTGTTTCAGGGATCGCGCTTCCCAGTGCGTGCCAGACATGCCACAGTCCGCTCCAGGTTTTGAGGACAACCTTGGCGCCATGTGCATGGGCTTTGCCTGCCAGCGTCTGCGCGTCATCCAGCAGGATCTCGCTGTCATCCACTTGGATGAACAGGGGTGGGAAGTTGTGAAACTCAGCATGGAGGGGTGATACAAGTGGATTGTGTAAATTGTTTTCGTCTGTATATGCCAGCGCCCACTCTTTTAATAAGGCAGTGGTCAGCACAACATCACGCTTCGCATTTGACGTGTGACTTGCCCCAGCATGGGTCAGATCTGCCCACGGGGAGAAGCAGATCACAGCCGCAGGCAGGGGCTCGCCGCCATCCCTCAGGGAAAGGACGGTTGCAAGCGCCAATCCGCCGCCCGCTGAGTCACCTGAAATAATGATGTCTTTTGCCTGATGTCCCTGTGACAACAGCCAGCGATATACCTTCAGCGCATCATCCAATGCGGCAGGGAAAGGGTGTTGTGGCGCAAGACGGTAATCGGGCAGCAGCATGTTCATTTTCAAGGTCTGTGCCATGGGAATGCACATCATCAAGTGCGAAGCGCTCCCGCCAGTGACGTATCCGCCGCCGTGCAGATGTAGGATGACCTTCTTTGAGTCTGCGTTGGCTGACATTATCCTTGCCGCAGGGAAACCGTTGAGATCGACCCGCTCCACAGTGATGTCTTTGGGAATGTTCCCCGAAAGGCGGGCGATCTGTTCGCCACGAGCGCGGTGTTCTGCAATGCTCAAATATTTTCGGAACATAATGCGCAAGGCGATCTTCCAAAAGCGGGCTTGCAGGCTGGGTGTCATGGTATGGGTACGATCCTCAGGTTAAGAAAAAGCCTGACAGTTAACTGTCAGGCTTTTTGAGAACAAAAACAAAATAATGCGCCCAGATGGGGTATGTCGAACGGGTGGTGCGGAGGATTTCCTCTGAACATCGGCGCTGATTATACCTAGATTTGGAATCCCGTCGAGGGTTCGGCGTCCAATCCGTTGGCGGCTGCGATCTCTTCAAGTACGATCTCGATCTCGTCGAGGAAGTGGTCGAGTCCTTCCACTTTTGCGGTGAAGCCGTCACCGAGCAGGCCGAGCACTGAGACGGCGGATTTCCAAAAGTTGAGATGGTCGCCTGTTAATACAGCGGCGGAAAATGTCCAGGTTTGTAGGACAGGCCAGAGCGCAGAAAGAGGCGTTTCACTTTCCAGCAGGGCTTTGGCGGCTTTGTCGTAATAGTTCAGGCGGGCGGGATGAATCCGCGCGTCCACACCTTCGGTTTCGGAGGCAAGTTTGAGGGCTTGTTTCCAGTCGTTGAGCCAGCTTTTGATTTTTTCCGCGTCGATGTTATTCGCGCCGAGCAGACCGTAGACCGCGGCGACCATGCCGGGCTTTTGCGCGGCTTCGGCGCGGGCGGGGAAATCGAGCAGCAGGCGGCGCTCCCAAATGGGTGGACCGCTGAGCTCGGCAATGGCGTTGACGGCGTGGAAGACCGATTTCAGGTACTTGCGAATTTCGTTTGGACCGACCTCGCCATCATGTTCGGAAATGTCGAACCAGTTGCCGCGTCCGTGGCTAAGCAGGGTGCGGCAACGCTGCAAGGTGAGCGGCGGCTGCTCGAACTCGAAGCCTGCCCGCAGACTGGCTTGCACGAAGTCGAAGAATTTTTCGCGTTCGTAGAGCAGGACGGGATCGTACATTTCGTAACCAAGCCACGGGTCGCCGCGCAGTTCACGCGGAGATTTGAACTCGTCTTTGGCGCGGCGTGAAATATCAAGGTGAAAATCAGGCGTGAGTTTGATGAACTCGCGCGTATTTGTCGGCGGGGTTTTGTGGACGAAGACCAAGTCGATGTCGGCAGTGCCGCCCAGCATGGGGTCAGCTGTACGCAATGAGCCTGTGAGATACGCTGCAATAATATCGGGATCGTTAAACGCCCGTTCCTGCACGGTTTCTTTTGCAATGCGTACCAGTGAATCTCTTGTAACAAGCATGATGTCTCCCTAGGGTAGCAAGGCTGGTTGGAATGGCGTCAGCCCCAGCGCTTCACGGATGCGATTTTCGATCATTTTGATATGCTCCGTGTTTTGGATGATGTTCAGGTCGTTGGTGTCTATTTTTAGAATCGGCGTATGGTCGAATGGTTTCGAGAAAAATTCTTCATACGCCACATTTAACTCATCGATGTAGGCGCGTTCCATCTGGCGTTCGTACGGTCTGTCGCGGAAGGCGATGCGCTGCATGAGCGTCTCGGTGGTGGCTTGCAGGTAGACCAACAGGTTGGGCTTGGGTATCTTTTCTCCAAGCGCGTCATGCACTTTGTGGTACATATCGAGTTCGTCACCTTTGAGGTTGATGCCCGCGAACAGGGCATCCTTGGCAAAGGTGTAATCGGCGATCAGGCTTTTGCCCGCATTCAAAATAGGCGGCACATTATTATTCTGTTGGTGATAACGGCTGAGTAAAAAGAAGATCTGCGTCTGAAAGGCATAACGCGCGCGGTCGCCATAAAAATCGGAAAGGAAGGGGTTCTCCTCGAACACCTCCAATAATACGTCTGCTTCAAAGGCTGGCTGTAACAGGCGGGCGAGCGTGGTCTTGCCCACGCCGATCACGCCCTCGATGGCGATATACATGAAAAAAAGCTCCCTGAATGATGTTGAATAAAGGATACCATAAAACGATATAATCCCAATATGACCCGCATTTGTATCACGCCATTCGTACAGGGGACGGGCGGCATGGCATCCTTCCGTTTGAAATTCGAGCAGGGACTCAAAACCCGCGGCATCGACGTCACCTACGATCTGGATTCAAACTTCGACGCGCTTCTCGTCATTGCAGGGACTCGCTTCCTGCCTGCCTTACAGCGGGTTCGCCGACGGGGCATTCGCGTCGTCCAAAGATTGGACGGCATCAATTGGGTGCAACGTGTGAGATGGTCGGGCATGAAGTACACCCTCCGCGCTGAGTATGGGAATTTCATGCTTTCCCTCATCCGCAAGCGTTTTGCAGACAGGGTCATCTACCAGAGCCAATTCATCCGCAAATGGTGGGAGGATTGGTACGGCGTTGCAGATGCCCCCGCTTCGGTCATCGTCAATGGCGTGGATTTGGATACCTACACCCCCGAAGGTGCGCACGAACGCCCCACAGATACATTCCGCATGTTGCTGCTCGAAGGCAGCCTCGCCCGCGGGTTGAACAGCGGTTTGTTCCACGCGGTTTCTGTGGCAGAGAAGCTGTCCGCGAAATACCCGATGGAAGTCGTCGTCGCTGGCACAGTGGATGAAGCCACTCAACGCACATTACCAAGCAAAGTACCCGTAAAATTTCTGGGAACAGTCCCGCGTGAGAACATTCCACAACTGGCGCGTTCGTCACACCTGATGTACTGCGCCGAGGTCAACCCGCCCTGCCCGAATTCGGTCATCGAAGCGCTGGCATGCGGACTGCCCGTCATCGGTTTCGACAGCGGCGCTTTGAAAGAACTCGTTAGCGATGATGCGGGCTGTATCGTCCCGTATGGCGCGAACCCGTGGAAGTTGGAAACACCCGATGTGAACGCGCTGGCATCGTCCGCGGGGGAAGTGCTGGAGAAACAGGATCAATTCCAAGTGGCGGCGCGGAGGCGGGCGGAGTCCGCTTTGGGGTTGGATGCGATGGTCGAGGCGTATATCAAAGTGCTGTTGGACGATTGACGACAGACCGCGGACGATGGGTGTATGGTCAATGGTCTATCGTCAATCGTCAAAAATTGGAGAAGAAACATGGATAACGAAGTTCACGAATTTCTACTCAAACATCTGCAAGGCATTATGACCAATGACATTGCGTCGTATCACGAAACGACAGCGGAGGATCTGACGCTGTATGAGTGGTGGGTCACGCCGCAGCGGTTGGATGGGCTGCCCTTCCACGAGTTCATGATGAACTCGAACGCCGAACGCGGCGCGGTCTTTGGCGCGGAAGAGACGGGCAAGACCAGATTTGATTTGTCGAATTTGTTGATTCAACGCTATGGTGATACGGCGATTGCGAGTTATACCCTGCTCATCAGCACCGCATTGGGGACGGGCGTGACTGTCGCCGCGCACAACGAAAGCCGCGTGATGGTGAAATTGGATGGCAACTGGAAAGTAGTGCATGTGCATAAATCACCTGCGTACTCTGCGCCGCATGTGGGGTGAACGGACGATGGACGGTGGACGATGAAATTTGATGGGAAGTTGGGCGTGCAGCAGCGCGTGTTGCCGTCGTATCGCGTGCCGTTTTTTGATTTGCTGGCAGGTCACTGCGCGGATGGGATGAGTCTTTTTGCAGGGCAAGCCCGCCCCGTGGAAATGATCGCAGGCGGCACGACTCAGGTTGCCCGTCATGTCGAGGCGCGGAATCTTCACTTGTTCGGCGGCGCGTTCTATCTTTGTTATCAAAAGAATTTCATCCAGTGGCTGCATGAGACAAATCCCGATGCGTTGATCGTGGAGGCAAATCCGCGTTATCTCGCCACACCCGCCGCTGTGAGTTGGATGCATGCACGCGGACGCAAGGTCATTGGCTGGGGGCTGGGTGCGCCAAAACCAAACGGATTTTGGAAACGCTTTGTCGGGCAGTTCGATGCCATGCTCGCCTACAGCCAGCGCGGTGCGGACGAATATGCGGCGCTCGGCTTTCCGCGTGAAAAGATTTTCGTAGCGCATAACTCGGTTTCCCCTGCGCCTGAAAAGCCTGACGATAGACCGTTGACCGTACACCGTGCGACGATTCTGTTTGTTGGAAGATTGCAGGCACGCAAACGAATAGATTCGTTATTACGCGCCTGCGCTGAATTGGAGACAAATCCGCGCCTGCTCATCGTCGGTGATGGACCGGAACGCGCCGCATTGGAATTGCTTGCGAAGGAAATTTATCCGTCAGCGGAATTTGTCGGCGCGAAACACGGCGCGGAATTGACACCGTATTTCCAACAAGCCGATTTATTCGTGCTGCCAGGCACAGGCGGACTTGCCGTGCAGGAAGCGATGAGCTACGGCTTGCCCGTTATCGTGGCAAAAGGCGATGGCACGCAGGACGACCTCGTCCGCGAGGGAAATGGTTGGCAGATTCAGCCTGAAAATTATGACGCGCTGGTTTCCACAATGAAAAACGCGCTATCAGATATAGCGCGTTTGCGAAGGATGGGGGCAGAATCATTCCGTATTGTTTCGGAAGAGATCAACATCCAAAAAATGGCGGAAGCGTTCGTGCGGGCGTTGAACGCTACAACTCTTTCATAATCTCATCTTTTTTACGTTCGTATTCCACCTGCGAGATCAAATTCTTATCGCGCAGTTCTTTTAAATCCGTCAATCTGTCGAGCGTGGTTTTGCCGCCCGATTTTTCGGTGGATTTCAGGTCATTGGCAAGTTCGGCGAAGTTTTCAGGGTAGGTCAGGTATTTGCGAAAATGGATGAGGATCAAAACAAAAATGACCAGCGAAACCATGAACCCGGTCATAAATACGGATGGAATTGTAATATCCCTGCCATCGCAGTCGATATTGTGCGACCATGTTGTTTCACCGGGCCGGAAGGAGGAACGCGTGGTCGTAATGTTGTATTCCCCATCGCAAAGCAGCGGTCTTGAAATATTATTGATGGCAGGGAAGAACGCACCGACCAGCGCGGTGAAGATGGCGATTCCTAGAAATAAACTTGCGCCGAACATAACTATGATGATCTTCCAATTGATACGTTTGGGGGCTGTTTCCATTTTTATTTCTCCGCTTTATCAAGGTCTTGACCAATATCACGCTGAAAATCCCATGTCAGATAATCGAGCGCAACGGGAAGGGAAAGTTCGAGCGTGTACAGAAATTGCAATTCGAATTTAATATTCCGCGGACGGCATTCGAGCAAATGTCCGCCGCTGGTGTGTCCTTTGGTTAGGAAATGCAAATGCACACCAGGTACGCTCACCGATGACATGAACGATGGCGTATAAAACCCGACCATCACACCCTTCACATCGTTGAACTCGAACACAGGCTGCTCCGCCGCCACTTCCACCAGTGGGCGGTAATTCTCCTGCTTCGGCACTGAGCGCGTCTTCACATACGCAAACTCGCCCGAAATACGGAACGCATAAAAAATATTCGGCGAAGGCATCAACTCCATCATCCATTTTAGGAGGTGGTGATAGGTCATCTCTTGGGTCAACGTCTCTTCACTGGACGGCTGGAAGAAGGTCACGCACGCGAACGGGGTGCGGGTGTCATCGTCAGTAATATGGGCAACCGTCCCGTCGGCGCTGATGCGATAGACCTCACCATCCATCATCAGCATCTCACCATCCAGATCATTGAACGTACCGATTCCAAAATCACCATGATTTTTTATTTCAGAAAATGGGATGTTTTGCTCGTAGATGCCTTCGACAAGGGAATTGACCGGCGCGCACAAATAGATTTTGTTCTCTGCCCGCCTCTTTCTGGACCTGCGAATGGTTGTTCGTTCCATTGGAGTTTTTTCCTCGCTTATGCCTTTTCGAGATTGCTTCGGGTGAAAGTGCATCACCCTCGCAATGACATTATCCGTAACTTGGCGTGTCGCCGATGATCTCCCAGCCGCGTTCCTGTGCGATAACCTTCAACTTCGCTTCGGGATAGACTGCCACGGGATGATCGGCTTTTTCGAGCATGGGCACATCGAGAATGGTGTCGCCGTAGGCAACGTCCACTTTGTCCACGCCGAGACGGCTGAGCACTTGCTCGATCTTGCCTTCGTTGGCGACCAGTCCGCCGGTCATGCGTAATGTGCCGTTCACGATCTCGGTGGGTGTGCCGATGGTTTCCGCGCCGATGCGCTGTGCAAACGGCTCGATGAAGGGTTCGACGACACTGCTGGCAATATACACTTTTGCGCCCTGTTCACAATGCTGGATGAGACGCGCCACCACATCTTCGCGGCGTTTCTTCCACAGGTTTTGTTCCACAAGCCATTCGGCAGCCTGTTGTACAGTCTCTTCGTCTGCGTTGCGGATGTAGCCAAGGCTTTCGATCATTAACTTTTGTCCCCATGCCTGCCAATCGATCAATCCATTTTTTGCGAGCAAATACGATGGCATGATGGTTGCGATGTACCAATTTGCGCGAAGTTTGCTTTGATTGTGTTTGACCCAATCCACCAGCCCCAAAAAGGGCGAGCCAGTGGTGAGGGTTCCCATCATGTCTGAAACAACGATCATTATTTCTCCTTATAGATACGATTTATGCGCAGATCTTTATAACTGACCGCAGACGATGGTCCATCGTCGATGGTCAAATGAAGCAATCAATAGGTTTTGCGCACTTCTGACTTTAATCCAACAGCGCGCGCATGGCGCGGGTGTTGTCTGCCATGCGTTCTGCCAGCAAACGCGCCACCCACTCATGCAATGCGGATGCGGTTTCGGGGTCTTGCGCTTCCATTTTACCCAATGCTTCGAGTGTCAGTTGATACAGAACGCACGGTTGCTCGGTGACAACATGCGCCGTGCGCGGACTTCGTAAGTACATGCTGATCTCGCCCACTACCGTCCCGCTGCGGATGTTTCGCAGGCGGGTGATCTCTCCGTTTTTACCTTCGAGAATGACGTTCAAGCGGCCTGCTTCTACAAAGTACATTGTGGTGGAGGGGTCGCCGCGGCGGAACAGGGTAGTGTTTGTCTCCACTTCCAAGCGTTCCAGATAAGTCAACAGGCGTTCGACCAGTTCGGGCTTGCCGAAGGTGCGGCGTAGCTGTCCCTTGATGCCGACTTGAATAAACTGAGTGGATGCCTCATGCCGCTGCAGGAGCATATTCTCACACCATTCCATGCCATGATCGAGAGTGGGGAAGATCTGCACACGCTGACCGGGCTTGAATCCGCCCTGGATCATTTGCTGGCGAATGGACGGCTTGACCTGCGTCAGCACGAGGTACACGTCATGCAGTTCTGCCAGTTGATACATGCGCGTAAAACTCGAAACTGCGGAAGAATCCAAACCGTAAACGCGGAGGAAATCCAGCACGATGAAATGCTCGCGGTTGGTCTTGTCTTCCAGAATTTCACGGACACGCCCCAGTAATTTATCGGATGTGCCGAAGAATAAATATCCCTGTAAGCGGAAGATGTGGATGCCTTCACCGTATTTGTGCAGGATCTCGCGCTGTGTGGCGGGACGCTCCACTTTGGCGTGATAGATCTTGCCATTCAAATTGTCGCGGACGTTGTTGATACCGCTGTATTTGACCACGAACAAAATCGTCGCCACCACAATGCCGACCGCCAAACCTTCCAGATAGCCCCAAAAAGCGATGACCAACAGGCTGATGATGACAATGAAATAATCGGCGCGCGGAAGTTTGAACCACGCTTCATATACCCATTCGATGAGAAAGGAAAGCCCAAGCACCAGCAATAAACTGCTCAACAATGCCACAGGCAAAACACTGACCACGCCGCCGCCGATCAACAATGTCAACACACAGCTCAACGCAGCGACAATGCTCACCACGCGGGATTTCGCTTCCATGCGCATGGCCAGCGCGGTCGCTCCGAGGTAGTGATAGCCGGCAGGTCCACCGCCAAAGCCAGAGAGGATATTCGCCAGACCCGTCATGCGTAGTTCGCGATTGAGGTCTACATCGCGCTTCGCGACCAACTCCAGGCCTGTTGCATTCAAAAGAAGCGCTATCAAGCTGACGAGGGGTACGGCGATCAACGTGCTGGCATGGTTTGTCAGTGCGAGCCAATCCACCTGATTGAGATTGGTACGCGTGAATGGCTGCCATAAACCGCCTGAGGGAAAGGCACTCAATAACAACCCCATCTCGCGTGCCTCTTCAATGGATGTGCCTGTGAAAAGCAGGGTCGCATGGAAGACGGTGACTGCGCCGAAGATCAGCGCAGGCCAAACGAGATAGTGACTCACATTTCTTAGAACAGCCAGAATGACAATTGAGTAGATCGTCCCTGGCAGCCAGAGTATAAGATTGGGTTGTTGAAGCAGGTTCGAGAGAGTCTGAAGCGAAAGCGTATCCCCTGCCATTACTTCGATCGCGCCGCGAGTCAAAAGCCAACCTGTGCCGGCTAAAAATCCGCCCACGACGGGATAGGGGATATAGCGCACTAGGTTTCCCAATTTGAATTGACCGATAAGCAGGAGGATGACACCCGTGACAATGGATGAAAGGATGATTGCTGCTACGGTTGTGGAAAAGATGGTTTCAGGAGCGGCTACCCCTGCCAGCGCACCAACGATGCTGCCGGCGGTTACTGCCAATAGTGCGGCGGGACCATCCTGCGGACCGATGACGGTGCCCGGCAGTGATCCGAAGATCGCAGCTGTCACCAGCATGATGAATCCGCTGAAAACGAAGATACCGATGCCGCGTGAAATAAAGGAACTCATGCCGCCGGTAAACACGAGGGTGGCGAGTGAAACGCTTAGTATCACCACGATCAATCCGATGACCAGCCCCGCTGTGATATTTGTAACCAACTAACGGGGGTCTACCTTGGGTGCTGAATGGTTGTTCTGCATGGTTCTCTCCTCGTTAACTGTAAAACACGCAGGGTATGGTAAGGTTCTGGCCTGACCTGTTGACTGATTTTTATTTTGAATTGTTAATCTAAAATTCCCTGTGGAGGCGACTGTTCAAATTTTCGGCAGTCCTGTCCGCTGCAGCGTTTTAGTTGGTCGAGCCATTCCTGCAGTTGGTTTAGGGTTTCGGGGTCAAGTTGGTTGGCAGTGTTTTCCAACTGATACGGGTCGGTGAGCAGGTCGTAATATTCGAATTCACCGTTCTCGTATTTGACAAAGATAAAGGTGTCGGTGCGAATGCCGCGAAAACTTCCGCCGCCGATGCCGGAGAGCAGGTTGTCTGTTTCGGGGTCGACAAATGTCGCCAGGCTGGGGTCGGGTTTGACGGCGAGGGATTGTGAGTCTGAGGATGTGTATTCGAGGATCTGCCCAAACTCGATCAGCAATGCCTGACGCCATTCTGCATCCCTGCCAAGCAGGAAGGGAAGAAAGGAACGCCCGTCCACGAAATCGGGAACCTGAACGCTCACAATATCTGCGATGGTGGGGGCGATGTCTATATTGGCGGAGAGCTGGCTGATGGTGGTGTCCGGTTCGATGCCTGGTCCGCGGATGAAGAAGGGTACGCGGATGTCTTCCTCGTAGGGCGTGCCTTTTCCGGAGGGCATACGATGCTCGCCCAGATGGAATCCGTTATCTGAGGTGAAGATGATGTAGGTGTTTTCCAGTTGCCCGTTCTTTTCAAGGGCAAGGATGACGTCTTCCACCAATTCGTCGGCTGCTTGCAGCGAACGCGCGCGTGCCTGAAATAGATAGTTCGCGTCCCCTTCATCGAATTCTTCACCGGTTTCGCTTAAGGCACGGATGAGTTCGGGTTTGTCGCTTAGGTCTTCTTCATTGAACGAAGGGCCTTTAGGATATGACAGGTCGTTGAACAAGGTTTCATGGCGCGGAGCAGCCGTCGACGGGCCGTGAGGCGCATACACAGAGATGAAAAGGAAGAAGGGTTGTTCATCCTGTGCGCGTTCGTTGATGAACTTCAGGGATTTATCCCGAATGACATCGGTGCTGTAGTCTTCGGGCGTGTCGCCGTATTTCACCAGCGTTCCATTTTCGTTCATTGTGTAGTTGTAGTAATAGTTGATGGTGACTTCGGTGGTGACAAATGCACCCCAATCCGTCCACCCGGGCGGGACATATTCCATACCCGCGTTGATGGGGTAGTTGTTCATGTACTTGCCGAATAATGCGGTTTGATAACCTGCCTCGTTCAGCCAGACGGGCAGCGCGTTTTCCTCCTGCTTTAGTTTGAAGAAACGCGGGAAGCCGGGGGCATTTTCAAGAATATCGGTGTTGTGCGAATATTGTCCGCGGATAATGGATGTGCGCGATGGGCAGCAGGCAGGTGTGGTGACGAAAAAATTCGTGAGCGTTGCACCCTGTTCGCCGATCAGTTCGTTGGTCTTTTCCATGTAAGGCATCAGCGAGTAATCAAGATCATCGGTGAGGATGATGATGACATTTGGCGAGTCTTTGAATAGGCGGGTGTTTTCCACAATGTAAAATCCCGCCGCAATGAGGACAAGCGCAAGAATGGCGCCGATGATTTTCTTTTGCATTAAATCTCCTTGAAAATTTTCAGGCAGTATATCACTGCGCCGTATTGCCCCCATCCACCAACAGCAAATGACCTGTGATGAACGATGCTTCATCCGAAGCGAGAAAGATCACCGCATTGGCAATTTCTTCGGGCTTGCCGAAGCGCCCCATCGGAATATAGTCACTGGATTCCTTCATGGCTTCTTCCAACGTGACCGGGTCGGAGCCTTCAAAATATCCTTTCTCCATCCACCTGTCCACAAACGTATCGCCCGGGCAAACCGCATTCACACGAATGCCATCACGCGCATAATCGAGCGCCATTGCCTTCGTCATCATGCCGACTGCGCCCTTGCTCATCACATACGGGAAGGCATCCTTGCCAGCCACCACCGACCAATCTGAACCGTTATTGACAATTGCGCCGCGTCCCTGTTGTTTCATATGCGGGATGACCAGTTTGCTCATCCGCCACACCGCCGTTACGTTGATGTTAATCGTCGCCTGCCAGGTTTCTTCACTGGTCGTTTCGGCAGTCCCTTTTGTGACGATGCCTGCGTTGTTAAACAAAATATCAATACAACCGAATTCCTTAAGTGCGACATCCACCACTCTCTGACAATCTTCTGCTTTCGAGTGATCTGCCTCTACAAAAACGCATCGGACTCCCTTATCCCTGCATTCTGCTTCGACAGTTTTTCCCAGCGTGGAGCGTCTGCCCGTGACGACCAAGTCCGCTCCCTCGTCCGCGAAACGAAGCGCCGTGGCTTTCCCAATCCCCGATGTCGCGCCTGTGATAATGGCGATTTTGTTTTGTAGCCTCATGGTATCTCCTTTGTATGACGATGGTCCATCGTCCGTTCTCCGAAGTATAATCCCCCATTATGGACAGCAAGACTCTCAACGTACTCGAATACCCCAAGATCCTCGAACGGCTCGCGGGCTTCTGCGATTTTTCCGCTTCGATGGCGCTCGCCCGCTCGCTTGAACCGACCGATTCTTTCGACCTCGCCATCTCCCGTATTGCCGAAACCACCGAAGCGCGGAAGTTGCTTTCGATTCAGGATGTGACCATTGGCGCGTCGCATGATATTCGCCCTGCGGCAGACCTTGCCGCCCGCAGCGGCGTCCTCGACCCGCACGCTTTACTGGATATCAAATCCACACTCATCGCCTGTCGTGAGTTGAAAAAGACCTTTGATAAAAAAGAAGGTGAATTTCCGCGCCTCGCGTTGATCGTGGAAGGACTGCCCGACTCGCACGGCATCGTGGATGCTATCACCCGCGTGCTCTCGGAGCGCGGCGAAGTGCTGGATTCAGCCTCCGTCAAATTGGCAGACATCCGCCGCAACCTGCGCATTGCCCACGACCGTTTGATGAGCCGTTTGCAGAAATATGTCACCGATTCAAAAACCGTGCCCATGCTGCAAGATTCGATCATCACCCAGCGCGATGGTCGCTATGTGATTCCATTGCGCGCCGAATTCAAGGGCAAGATCAAAGCCATCGTCCATGACTCCTCTGCCAGCGGCGCGACCCTATTCATTGAACCGCTGCCCATCGTCGAAGCCAATAACACGATCCGAGAACTGCAACTCGCAGAACGTGACGAAGAACGCCGCATTCTCGCGGAAGTTTCGTCGATTGTCGGAGCGCATGCCGTTGAGATCAAATACGGCGTGGAGAATCTCGCCGTGCTCGACCTAGCATTTGCAAAAGCGAAATACGCAGAAGAGTTGCACGCAAGTGAACCATTCCTGCACAATGCAGAAAGTGGAAAACAAAGAGCAGAAGGCGGAAAGCAGAAGGCAGAACAGCAATCGTCAATCAAGTTAATCCAAGCCCGCCACCCCTTGCTCGACCCCGAAACCGTTGTCCCCATTGACGTGGACCCGCGCGAAGGCACACGCGCCATTGTGATCACAGGTCCCAACACGGGCGGCAAAACCGTCTCACTTAAAACCGTCGGCTTGCTCGTGGTCATGGCACAAAGCGGACTTCACATCTCCGCGCAAAGCGGCTCGGAACTGCCCTTCTTCAAATCCGTCTATGCCGACATCGGAGATGAGCAATCCATCGAGCAATCGCTTTCCACCTTCAGTGGTCACATCACCAACATCATCCGCATCCTAAAAGTGATGGATCACCGCTCGCTGGTCATCTTCGATGAACTCGGCTCCGGCACCGACCCGCAGGAAGGCGCAGCCATTGCGCGCGCGATTCTGACGCACCTGCTCGAAACAGGCGCGGTGACTCTCGTCGCCACGCACTACCCTGAATTGAAAACCTTCGCACACTCGACGGAAGGTGTGGTCAATGCCTCGCTTGAATTTGACATAAAAACGCTTCGCCCTACCTACAAGTTGACCATCGGTCTCCCGGGCAGATCCAACGCCTTGGCAATTGCCCAAAAGTTGGGACTTCCGCAACCGATCATCGAATCTGCGCGCGCAGAGATCAACCCGCTCGATTTGCGTGCTGATAAATTATTGGACGACATCCGCAAGGAACGCAACCGCACCTCGCGCGAACGTGAGAAATTGGAAAAAGCCCGCGCCAAACTCGAAGCGCAAACCCGCGAGTTGGAAGGTCGCCTCGAAAAAATAGAAGACGAACGCCGTGACACAATCGCCAAAGCCCGCGCCGAAGGTGAGTTGGAAGTGGCGGTCTTGAAACGCAATATCGATTCATTGAAATCCCAGCTCAAGAAAGCCAGCCAGCCGCTGACCGCCATCAAAGCCATCGAAGCGAAGATGGAAAAGATGGAAGAGAAGGTGGATGCGCCCGTGGAGCGACGACGGACCACAGACGATGGACCATCGTCAATCGTCAATCGTCAATGGTCGCTCGGAGAGCGGGTCACTGTCAGCACGTTGAATGCCGAGGGGGTCGTAACAGCTTTGGGTGAGTCGGATGCGGAGGTTCAGATCGGGACGATCCGCGTGCGGGCGAAGATGTCGGACTTGGTGAAGCGTGGCGGAGAATCCAATGTGCAGAAGGCAGAAGGCAGAAGGCTGGAAACAGATGGCGGAAGGCAGAAGGCTGCGCCATCGTCCACCGTCCGCGGTCCATCGTCTACATCCCCCGGCATGGAAGTGGATTTGCGCGGACTCATGTCTGAAGATGCGTTGGATAAAATGGAGCGCTATCTCGAGCAGGCATATCTGGCGGGGCTGCCGTTCGTGCGCATCATCCACGGCAAGGGGACGGGGCGGCTGCGTCAGGCAGTGCGCGAGGCGTTGAAGGGTCATGCGTATGTGAAGGCGTTCGAGGAAGGGGCGAGTACCGAAGGCGGCGAAGGCGTGACCGTGGCGAGGTTGAACGCAGGGTAGTACCTTTGGCGACTGCCTTAACTTTTTCGTAGGCTGCCTGTGTGTTTGGTTGGTATATAATTTTTAGAAATCGGAGGAGCGCCATGTCCATTGACGATGCCATTCAAAAGATGACCGATATCATCAAAGCCGCATGCGCCAGCGCGGAGATCAAAGTCGCCAAGATGTCAGGTGAGGAAGCGCGGATTTCGGTGTATGCGCCCGCGGGCGACATGCAGAAGATCAAGGACGCGACCTTTCAGCCTGCGATGGATATGTTGAACAACGACGAGATGGATGTGCAGGTCTTTGTGTACGATAAGGATGCGCCGCCTTTAAAAGGATGAAGGCGGAAGGATGAATGATGAATGGAACGCCCGTGCGGGCGTTCCATTTTTATTGTGCGCCCAGCATGGGCGTTGACTAGAGGGTGAAAGACCCTTATGGAGGTTGATTGCACCAACCATTAGCGGAAGGCAAGGGCGTTGTCGCG
>VGOX01000010.1 GCA_016875755.1 Chloroflexota bacterium | reverse complement strand
TGTGAACTCAACTGCAAAGGCTTTTGCGCTGGAAGCATGTCCACCGATCACGACCACGCCTGCATCGTTGGCATCTTCATCTTGATAGGACAAGGTCAGGTGCAGATGAACATGCGGTTCGCCATCCAAAACGGAAATGGTGCCGTGTCCTGACAAGATCTCCAACGGACGGAAAAAGAACAAAGATGGGTTACGTTCGCGAGTACGGAAGTTGTATTCGCTCAATTCCACACTGGTAATGCCGCCCAGCAATTCAAAGGTTGCGGCTTGAATATTTTCTTTTTTTGCAATTTTTGCAAGCGCATCATGTATATATTCTTCATCGGTAATCGTACCCATGAAAACACGCGTTGCCTTGGTGTTGACCTGTGCCAGTGAAATACCCATTTTTTTCTCCGTGAATTTATATCGGTTATTTTATTAGAGTCTTCGCGCCGTTCATGATCAACACTTGAGCGATGCCAAGAATCATTGTCGCGCCGCGGGCGATCATGTTATCTGCATCGGCTTTCACACCTGCGGTGATTCCTGCCGCGACGCCCGCTTTTTTGCAAACAGCAAACACTTTATCGATCATCTCTTGCACTTCGGGGTGATTGGGTCCATCGGGGAAGCCCATGTTGAGCGAAAGATCACGCGGACCGATGACGACAGCATCCACGTGCGGTTGGGAGATCATGGCTTCGAAGTCGTCGAGCAAAGTAGGGTCTTCAAATTGCGGGATGACCATGGTCTGTTCGTTGGCAAATTGGATGTATTTCTCTGCTCCCCCACTGTATGCCATATATTTAGATGCGCGCGAAATACCTACGCCTCTTTTCCCGACAGGTGGATATTTCACCGCATCCACGAGCATTTTCACCTCTGACGCATTTCGCAGGTCGGGCATCATCACGCCCAGCATGCCTGCGTCAAGATATTGTAGGACGAGTTTCGGGTCTTTGGGTCCAATGCGGACGAGAGGAGTCATACCCGTCAACTCGCAGGCACGAATGACGTTGACCGCTTGATCGGGGTGAAGCAGTCCATGTTCGGCGTCGAGCATGTAGTAGTCGTAGCCAGCCAAGCCGAAGAGTTCGGCAAGCTGCGGATCGGTCGAGGTGGAGATCACGCCCAGGGCTGGCTGACCAGCTTTGAGTTTAAGTTTGAGGCGGTTTTCTTGGATGAACATGGAAACTCCTGACGATGGACGACGGACCGCAGACCATGGTCAATCATCTGTGGTCAATGGTCAAATAACTCCGCTTGATAGCAAGGCTTTCAAATCTTCATCGCTCTTCCCGAGTAGACCTTTATACACTTCATCATTGTGTTGACCAAGTGTGGGCGGAGGCGAGAAGGTGTCTTCGTAGGTGTCGGATAATTTCACAGGGTTGCCAGGCATTTTGGCTTTGCCACCGAGCGGATGCTCCACTTCGATGACCATGTTGCGCGAGAGGACTTGTTCATCGGCGAGGGCTTGCGCGACGTTGTTGACGGGTGCGCAGGGAATGCGCTTGGCTTGCATGCTGTCGAGCCAATGCTTCTGAGTGTTGGTAGAAAGAATTTCGTTGAGACGTTGATTGATAAAAAGTTTATTCTTCCATCGTCCAGGCTGACCTTTGTTCGCTTCGGTGTTGAGTTCAGGCGCGTCGACAACTTCCATGAGCGCCGTCCAGAAATTATCAGTGATGACAGCGATGATAATGAAGCCATCGGAGCATTGAAAGGTATCGTAAGGGACATGCACGAAATGACCGTTGCCGAGTTTATCGGGAACATCGCCTGAAAGAAAATACATGGTTGCCATGTAATTGAGCAGACTGATCTGCGCGTCGAGCATGGAAATATCCACGTGTTGTCCGCGTCCAGTAATGTGGCGCGCTTGCAATGCCGCGAGCACACCGATGACGCCCATGAGTCCGCCGCCGAGGTCGCCGATGGGAATGCCAGAACGAGTGGGTGGATTATCAGGCTGACCTGTGATGCTCATGCCGCCACCCATCGCTTGAGCAACCATGTCGAAGGCTGTGCGGTCTTTATTGGGTCCCGTTTCGCCAAAGCCAGTAACAGTACACGTGATAATGCGCGGATTGATCTTTGAGAGATGTTCGCAATCAATTTTGAGGCGGGTTGTTACGCCTGCGCTGAAGTTGCTCAAAACAATGTCGGCGGTTTTTACCAATTCGTAAAAGACCTGTAAGCCTTTTTCTGATTTGAGGTCGAGGGTGATGCTTTTCTTATTTCGATTGAGCGTCATGTAATAGGCACCGAAGCCGTTGAGGCTGTTCTTCGGGTCCTTTTCCAACAGTCGGCGCGTGCCTTCGCCTGTGATGGGCGGCTCCACTTTGATGCTTTCCGCACCGAGATCGGCGAGGATCATGCCAGCGTAGGGTCCACTGAGCATGTGAGTAAGGTCGAGAATACGAATTCCTTGGAGGGCTTTCATTGAGGTTCCTTGTGAGTTGTAAATTGTTGTTTGACGATTGACCATGGACGATAGACAAACGCAGCTGTCGTGGTCAATCGTCTAGGGTCTATCGTCCGTCCATGCAGGGAAACGCATACGATAGGTCATATACATCAAGCCTGTGATTTGTAAAAGCAAAAAGATCAACGCATTGCCGAAAACGGCAAGATATGAAAGCGTGAAAATCAAATTTGGGATATGACCGAACAATACTTTTTTCAAGTTCCATTCGGGGATATTATGTTCGGGCGCAACGTGAATGTCCCAGTATAGGCTTTGCCATAATCCTTTGAAGGTACCGACGATGAGGAAGGTCACCAGCGCGGTCAACCAGATGTTGCTTATGAATTTCTCGGTCACCGCCCATGCGGAGAGCAGAATTTGACCTTCTCCCAATCCCCAAAATAAGCCGAAGAATAAAACCTGTGGGAGATGGAGTTCGCGTCCGTGTGTGAGGGTGCCGCGGGGCCAGAGATAGAAATAAGCGAAGTAGATGATACCAACGCACAAAAAGGTAAAAAACCACCAGTAAAGATTTGCAACTTGCTCGGATATCGCAATCGGTTTGCTGATTAGTGCAGGCAGCACGCCTGTCAGAATGCTGAGGATGAATCCGCTGGTGAAGTAGATGCCACCGCGGATCCATGCCAGCCGCGGACTGTAGCCAGTGATTGTCCGCTTTTGAGATTGGAGGGTGATCGACAAAAATAAGAGCAATCCAATCAACGCAAAGAGCAAATAATCCATTGCGGAGTTGGTGAATGCCCAGAAGGGAGAGAAGATGGGATGCATAATTCGACGATGGACAATAGACGATGGACGATAGCTATGGTCTATTGTCCATCGTCTATTGTCAAAAAGCTCTTAAGTACTCCATCACTTCACTCTTCTCCACCACATCCCCATACTTCGAGTTGATATCGAACAGATTCGCTTCATGCGGACCTAGGTGCCGATCTGCCACGCATTCGCGGGGGACGATGACGCGGAAGCCGTATTGCATTCCGTCCACGGCGGAGGCGCGGATACAGCCAGAGGTAGAGCAGCCAGTGATGAGAAGCGTGTCCACGCCGAGGGAAGTGAGGGTGGCGGCGAGAGAGGTGCCGAAAAACGCGGAGGCGTATTGCTTGACGAAGATAATATCAGATTCGACGGGCGTGAGTTGCGGAACGATCTCCGCTAGCGGTTCGCCTTCGACCATCGTCTTGAGTACAGGGACTTTTTGAATGAAGATGCCGCCATCGCGGAAGTTTTTGTTGTAAAGGACTTTCGTGTACAAGACGGGAATCTGTTTTTCACGGGCAAGGCTGAGGAGTGGAATCGTTTCGTCGACGGCAGTGACAACATCAGGCGCGAAAAGAGGCGCGCCCTCCGTCACATAGGCATTGATGAAATCCACGATCAGGAGCGCGGGACGTTTCCCGAATCCGATGCGTCCATCGAAAACGCCTTTGTAATTATTTGCGAGATCAGACACGGACTTGACCTGTGGCGGGTACGGACGCGGGAGCGACCGCCCCTGCCAGTTTCCACGCGGCATAAGCGAAGGCGCCCTGCGCGAAGGTATTGAGCAATTGCTCCGTCCATTGCAGGGGGATGGTTTGCTCGGGGATGCGGGCAAGTCCGCTGAGGACGAAGACAATGACGATGTTGACGAGGAAGAGCCATGCCATCTTGTTCAGGTTGTTGTAACGCGCCTGTTGGATAAGCAGAACGACCATGACCACATTGCCGATGGTCATCACGCCAAGCAAAATAAAACGCCAGGTGTTAACAGTCGGGTCGGGGAAGCCTGTGAAAAGGATGGCGACCAGACTCATTCCCAACACGACAGATGGACCGAACCAAATGCGCCCAGGCTGACGCTTCCCACTGCGGATCTCACTCACAAACCAGAGTGAAAACGCCAGTAAGGTAAAGCCAACCAACATCCACATGAACATACCTTTATCGAACCAGACAATGTTCGTTTGCGAGTTGGTGAGCGCCATGGTCAATTTCCATGTCGCTTTGAGAAAGCCGCCAACGCTCACCAAGATCCAACCGATAGTCGCCATTTGACCAAGGCGGGCGTTAACATTCGTAACCATACGACTGACAAAGTACAAGCCAATGGAAGAAAAGATGACGGGGATAAAATCTTCGAGCGCAAGCCCGAGGGTGTAGGTTTCCATGTGAGTCTCCTAATTGGACGATAGACGATGGACGATTGACCGTGGTCTATGGTCGATGGTCTATCGTCAAGACAAAAACTTTCTCGCGGTCAACACGTTGCCAAGCCCAAGCACAATTTCACCGAGGTTGCCGATGTAGAACATGTCACCCATGCCTGCGCCCGCGGCGATGAACATGAAGATCGAACCTGCCGCCAGCCACCACCAACCTGTTTTGCGCCAGAGCGAAATGCCCGCCACGATCAAAAAGACAATCGTCAACATGGCAGGAATCGGCGGACCTTTCATGCCGCCTTCGTTGGTGTAACGCAGCGTGTCCAGCACGGTTTTGGTTTGCAGGTCGAGCGCGAGCACATCTTCATACACGCCGAGCGCAATCAACAGAGTAGTCACCACACAAACAACGATATGCGTGGTTCGGCTTTGCGCCCACTGCACACCTGCATTTCGCAAAATTCCAAAACCAAAAATAATCATGGTGGGGGTGGCAAGTCCATGCACGAGGTAACGCCCAGCGTTCAACGTCTTGAGCAAGTCCCCTTCCCCAATGAACCTGCCGAGCAAAATAATCAACACATCATAGGCGAGCCCTGCCAGTACGATCAACAGCAGCAATGCATATGATGAACGCTTACTCTGATAAACCCCAACTGATTGCCACGTCAGGTACGCAAACGCAGCCACGAAGACGATGTAAAGTACGGTAAGCATCTCTCTCCTTTTTATATACAAAACTCTTCAATGATATCCGCAATCGCTTGGGGATTTTGATCGCAGATGTAGGGACCTTGATTCGGAACCACTTTCATCGTGCCGTTCTTTAGGATGGAATACGCAGGCTCAAGACTCGCCCGCAAAGTATCATTTTCACCAGACATCACAAGGACGGGAATCCCCAACGCCTCCAACTGGACTTTGAACGGCTGCTCGAACACGGCTTGATACGCCCCCTGTGCCGCCTCTCTCGCGGACTGGGTGAGGAGGACTTCTCTATGAACTGTTTCCAACGGGAGAGCGGAGTCTCGCTTCCGAATCCGCTCCCAGACGTGGGTGAGGTGTGAGCCGTCTTCTGCCAATGCAAACGGTTTGAGGCTGGCTTTCAATCCGTTGACTTGTGCGTCGCTCAACAACGGAGGTCCCGACAAGACCATCTTCTTGACGAAGTTGGGATGGTCATGCGCCATCTGCACGGCGATCGCCGCACCTGTGTGATGCCCGAACAAATAACAAGACTCCACGCCGAGGTTGGTCAGAGCGGCATGGAGTGTGGATGAAAGATAATGGACAGTGAACAGGTTGGGGGGAGAAAAAGAGGCGCCAAATCCTGGCGTATCAGGCGCAATGGCGTGGAATGAGTCCGAGAGCAGAGTCATCAGTGGTTCGAACATCATCCCTGAACTGGCAGTTTGATGGAGCAGGACGAGCGGAATTCCGTCAACCTGTTTGAGTTGGCGGAAATGGATTTGTCCATCTGGCGTGTCGACATAGCCTTTGCGGATAATTGACATCTCTCTCCTGAATGTTATAATGTTATAACATTTGACCTGATTGGTCAAGACACAATTTGTCCAATTTGACGGCGGATGGCAGACAGCGGACCGTGCTTGGCGGTCCATCTTCTGCGGTCTGCGGTCGCATTTCCAAAAGGAGAAATCATGACAGACCAACTCGGCTACAGAAAAAAATTCGGTGTCATCATCCCCAGCACGAACACCATCGTGGAACCAGATTTCTACCGCATGACCGTGCCAGGCGTGACGCCGCACATTTCGCGCATTCACATCCGCGACCAGAATTTGAGCAGTGATGAAGCCTTCGAGAACTTGCTGCAACAGATCCGTGTGGAGATTCAATACGCGGTCGAGCGTGTGATGACTGCCGAACCTGATTACATGGTGATGGGCATGAGCGCCGAAACATTTTGGGACGGTGTGGAGGGCAATCGCAAGTTCACCAAGATGATCTCCGATTGGGCGGGCGGGTTATCCGTGGCTACAGGCGCGGAAGCCTGTGAACGCGCGTTGAAATTATTTGGTGTGAAGAAGATCGGCGTAGTAACCCCCTACCAACCCATCGGTGACAAGAACGTGGTGCGCTTCTTCAACGACATCGGATTTGAAGTGACTGCCATCAAAGGGTTTAGATGCCCGACAGCGATTGCAATTGCGAACGTCTCGCAGGATGAATTGCGCAATGCGTTGATCGAAGTCAATAAAGATGCCGATGCGCTGGTGCAGGTCGGCACCAACCTAAGCATGGTCGGTCTCGCCGATGAAGCCGAACGCTGGCTGGGCAAGCCTGTCATTGCCATCAATGCCGCCACATGGTGGATGGCAATGCGCGATAATGGAATTGAAGAGAAAGTGTATGGGGCGGGGAGATTGCTGAGGGAGTTTTAGGTTCGGACGATGGACGATAGACCGCAGACGATGGTCCACGGTCTATCGTCTGCGGTCAACGGTCTTGTTTTATTCCGCCACAGGCTGCACTTTGTTCCGCACGGCAAGCGCCCATGCTGCCAGCACAAAACTGAGCAAGCCGAAGACGACAAACGGACCTGCCTCCGTCCATTTGTCGAACAACCAGCCGCCAAGTTTGGTGGCGATCAAAATCCCAACGGCACCACACAGACCAAAGAATCCGATCACCGATCCGCGGATGGCGGCAGGCGCTTGCTGTTGAATCAGTACCTGCGTCGCAATGACCGTGCCGATGTTACCCGCACCCGCTACTGCCACCGCCGCAAACATTGCACCGCCGAATGGATCGTCAATCAAGAACAGCGAGATATACCCAAACCCCGAAATGATATTGGTTATGGCAAGCGCGGTGGCACGGTTCAAGCGGTCTGCCATGATCCCAAAAAGAGGCGCACCCAAAAATGCCGCCAGTTGCGAAACACCGACGATGATGCTGGCACGCCCCAATGCTTCCGCCGCACTGATCCCCGAAGTAACACCATATTTGTTGATCCACAACGCCAGAAACGTGCCGACGATGGCAAGGTCGCCGCGCGATACAAATGCCGCACCATAGCCGAGTAACACGCCAGGGTCGCGCGCCGCGTTCACGCCTTTGGAAATCAATTCAAAGAATCGTTCAGGCTGGGTATGTTCGCGGATGCTCGGTCCTTTCAGCCCAAGCCAGAGCAAAACAGCCGCAAGCAACGCCAGCCCTGCCGCAACATAATAAATCGCTTGTCCCGCAGCGATGGCATCCATGCCGCCCCCTTTGAACCACTCGGGCATCTTGAGCAGGATAAAGACAGCCGTCATCGCGCCGAGTCCATTCATCACACCCTGAATGCCGTTGGCTCTGCCGCGGTTGCGGTCCACGGCGTAATCTGCAAGGACGGTGGACAACATACTGGTCGCCCCCGCCGCGCCGATGGCAAAGATCATGCGGAAGAAGACCAGATGCCATACCATTCCAGATTGAATCATCAGCACATAACCCACAGCGACCACCAGAAAACTCCCCGCAAAAATCAGCCGCCTACCGACTTTGTCGGATAAACTGCCTGCCAGCCCGATGACAAAAATGATGACGAGTTCGTGCCAGAACAAAACGGTGCCCGTCACATTGCCCTGCTCTGCCAGTGGGACTTTTAGAATCTCGGTCAACAGGTAAGGCTGGACGAGATTAACAAAACTGAGCAGACAGATCGTGATGAATGCAGAGAAATAAAACGCACTCATGTTCAGGCGCGACACGCCGCGGTGAAGTTCGACACCGCCAAAGACAATACCTTTTGATTCGGTTTCGGTTGCCATATGTTCTCTCCTCTAAATTTGAGACGATGGACGACTGACCACAGACCACGGTCAATCGTCCATCGTCAATGGTCTAAAATGGTCTTGGCGTTTCGCCTAACTCCAAACTGATCCATTTCAACTCGGTGAAATGCTCCACCGAATACTTCCCGCCGCTCCTGCCAATGCCAGACATGCCATAGCCGCCGATCGGCGCCATCGGGTCAGACTGGAACGAGTGCGCACCGACATGCACCGACCCGCAGCGGATTCGTCGTGCAGCGGTCATGCCACGCACAAGATCATTGGTTAGCACGCCCGCGCTCAAGCCGTAATCGCTTTCGTTCGCAATCGCGATCATCTCTTCGAACGACGGCACTTCCATCACCATTGCTACAGGACCGAACGTCTCCTCATCCCAACACGGACCCGACATCGGCGGGTTGTAGATGACCGTCGGTTGAAACACAAGTCCGTTGTGCACTGCGCCGCCCGTGAGAATTTCCGCGCCACCATCTTTCGCCGCTTGCACGTGCCGCAATACCTTATCCACCGCGCGTTGATTGATCAACGGACCATACGCGGTTTTCTCGTCGCGCAAATCGCCAAGATGTAAACTCGCCGCCTTCTTTGCAAGCGCCTCCGCGAATGCACGTCCGTTCGGCGCTTCGACCATGATGCGCGCGCTCGACATACAGATCTGCCCGCCATGCGTGAACGCGCCCACCGCTGCGATCTCCGCCGCCTTGGTCACATCGAAATCATTCAACACCAACAGCGGGTTTTTCCCGCCGAGTTCCAACTGCAAGCGCTTCATCGATTGAATCGCGATCTCACCAATCTTCACGCCCGTCGCGGTCGAACCCGTCAACGCAATGCCATTCACTTTGGGATGTCTCGCCAACGGACTTCCGCACTCCGCGCCGAATCCCGTCACCACATTGAAGACTCCATTAGGAAGCCCCGCCTCTTTCATGACCTTTGCCAGTTCCACCGCAATAAGCGGAGTCTCCTCTGATGGCTTCGCAATCACTGCATTGCCTGCCCCGAGTGGAAAGACGATCATCTTCGCCAGCAATACCAACGGCGCATTGAACGGCGATATCGCCAGCACCACGCCGACAGGTTCACGAACCACTATAGACATGCGGTGCGGCTTTTCATTGGGCAACGTATCTGCATATAAACGCCGCACCTCTCCCGCCGCCGTCCTCAACACGGATGCCGTGTACAACACTTCATACTTCGCCTTGATGATGGATGATCCGCTCTCATCAATGAGCAGATTCAGCAGACGGTCATAATTCGCTTCGACATGATCCGCACACTTGAGCAGGATTCTCTCCCTATCATACGGCGGTAGTGACGACCAATGCTCATATCCCTTCCGCGCAGACGTCACCGCGGCTTCAACATCCGCCTCCGTACCCCGCGCGGCATGACCGAGAATCTCGCCCGTCATCGGCGCGAAACTTGCAAATGTCTCGCCATTCGCAGCAGGGGCTTCGCGTCCGTGGATGAAGTGTCCAAATGTCTTCATGTCTAGTGTCCTTTAAAAAACGACTGCAGACGGCAGACCATCTTTTAATCGCGGTCAACGGTCCATCGTCTGCGGTCTATCGTCTGTCGTCAAATTCTCTCTTCCAACATACTCGCCCGCAACAAATACGCCCTAGCCTTCGCGGGGTCACTCGCCGCACCCGAAAGCGACTTGTTCCTGCGCTCGCGTTCTTCTTCCGCACTCATCACCATGTTGTTGTATTGCTGGTCGGTATAGAGTTGCACAGACTCAACTGCATATTGCCTGCGCTCATTGGAGTAATCATCCAGAATCGAATCCGATTCGCCATTCCAAATG
Source organism: Chloroflexota bacterium (assembly GCA_016875755.1). Classification (GTDB taxonomy): domain Bacteria; phylum Chloroflexota; class Anaerolineae; order Anaerolineales; family Villigracilaceae; genus Villigracilis. The sequence continues at coordinate 7,327 of VGOX01000010.1, read as the reverse complement.
CGCACAAGTTTCTCCGTCAAATTCGCCGCGTCGTGGATTCCGCTGTTCATACCCATGCCGCCCGATGGATTGTTGTTGTGCGCCGAGTCACCCACCAGCAACGCCCGCCCCACGCGGAAAGTGTCCGCCACGCGCTGATGAACGCGATACAACTGGGTGGTCTTGATCTTGTAGTCAGGGACTTTGCCGAAGAAGTTTGAAATCCGCGCCCGTAGATTTTCTTCCTTTATTGCGATTTCTTCATTTTCATCGTCCGTCATGCGAAATACCACGCGGACAATATCAGGCAGGTTCAAAATGATGACCCATTCCTGCGGGTCAAAGATGTAGCAGACTTGTGCTGCGCCTGGGAGCAGGTCTTCGGTCTTCAAGTCACTGCCGATGAGTAGGAAGCGGTCTTCATAGGTCTTGCCCTTGAAGCCGATATTCAACTGTTTGCGGACAGCGCTATGTGTCCCATCCGCGCCGACGATGTACGAGCCTTCGCGTTCCACAACTCCGCTGGCGGTTTCAAATCGCGCTGTGACGTGTGTGCCGTGGTCAATGAAGTCAATGAGTTTATGCCCCATGTGGACTTTGCCCGTCGCAGTCGCTTCGACGGCAGGCTTCAGCACACGCGTGGCGATATGCTGGGGGCACTGCAAACGATACGGGTAGGGAGTATCGTCTGAAATGGAAGCATAATCAAAGTCGGCAATGAGGCGGCGCGAAGCGCGTTCCCAATATTGAAGTTGATCCACTTTGTATCCGTGCTGGATGATGTCATCCACTACGCCCCACTCTTTGAACATCTCCAGCGTCTTGGGGTGAAAGGTGCTCGCGCGGATCTGCGTGTTGAGTTCCGCGTCCATTTCGAAGACCTCGGCAGGAATGCCCGCCCGAGAAAGCGCCAACGCCAACGAAAGCCCCACAGGACCCGCGCCAGCAATGAGGATGGGAAGTTGTTTTTCAGACATAAGGGGAATTAAGCCGACGATGGACGACAGACCATTGACCATCTTCTATCGTCCATCATCTATTGTCTATCGTCGTTTATTCGCGCTCGCCCGCGTGCAAAATGCGCACCAGCCGTTCACGCATCGGCACACCGAGCATACGATCCGCCAGAACATTTGCAGGGTCTTTCTCCACAATAGTTCTGCGGACAAGTTCATCACGTTGTTTCAACGCCGCACGTTTTTCAGGTGCAACAGGCTTGGCGTTCTTCACCAACTCCACCCAGTTGCGGACGTAATCCAACATGACCGACTCGACATGCGCCTTGAAATCCGCAAACGGAAGCAAGCCACAAATCGCAATTGGCGACAGTGTACCGCGTGTGTAAAGATGAACGGGATTGAAAGTCTTATACGCAGGGTTACGGCGCAGCTCGATCCACTTTTGATTCATCGATTCGTGATACTGGTCGAGATGATCGGGCGAAATGACAGGCTCATAACGCGGCAAATAATCGGCATAACAAAACACATCGGGCGCAGTGCCCAACGCCATGCCGAGATGCGGCACATCAATTTCATCGTTCACCCAACAGGTGAGATGAATATTCGTGAAGCCCGTCTCTGCCTTGCCGATCCACGAACGGATGATCCAATCGATCTTGTCACCTGTGTAGGCGAACATATTTCCCACCACATTGCCCTGCAAATCGGGAATCTGTTCAATATCTGCGCATTTCATATCCCGCCGCAGGTTCAAGCCTTCATTCACCATCGTCCACGCCTGCTCGCGCACGTTCAACAAATAGTTGAACACTTCCGTATTGTCCACAGGCTTTCGCGAATCAAGCACATCTGCCAAGTGTTGAACTGTATCTCCGCTCATTGATCGATTTCCTTTCCAGTTTGGTCTGAAATATGACGATGGACGATAGACCATTGACGATTGTCTGCGGTCTATCGTCCATCGTCTGTCGTCACGAAATTAACGGCTCCGCTAACTTCCACGGTCTGCCATTCAAAACATCGGTTTTTTGCGAAACCATCTTATTGACCGACGCCGCGGGATGAATCTCGGCAATCGTCAAGCCATCACCTTGCGCCATTGTTATCACGGGGTAATTGATATTGCCATCGAACGGTCGGTTCTTCCATTTCGTCCACAACGTAAAATCTTCAGTGATCGCATAAATGCCGCTGTCACTTTTACTCGCCACGATCACATTCATGCGGTTCTCGGCGGCACGTTCCTTGAAGCCCAACTCTACTTCCCACTTTTCCAAGATCATCGTCGGCACCGCAACCACTTCCACATCTTTCAAGGCCGCGAGTCTGAACGTCTCAGGGTAAATGGCATCGTTGCCGATCACCAACGCCACGCGCCCCCACTCCGCATCGAAGACATTCACCTCATCGCCCAGCTTCGACCACGCATGTCTGCCCGATGTATGCAACTGCGGCTGCTTCAATACAACGCCGCTTTTATTGAACAATACACCCACATGCGCACCATCTTCCACGATCGACGTCGCCACATACGCATCTTTCAATTCACTTTGCAGCGTGCGGATCATCTCAACTGACTCTTTTTCTGCATTACCTAAATCAGTTATGTGGAATAACTCTGGGAGGACAATTAACTTAACTCCAGCCTTTTCCCCCTCCGCAATCATCTTCAACGCTGAATCAATCGCCTCTTTGCCTTGACCTGAAACCTGTCCCGCCCCCGCAAGCAGACTCTCCGCCCCAGGCGTTTTCCCGCCACTCGCTGACTCCACCCCAAGCGGAGCATACAACTCAGGTCTGCGCGTGGACATGATATCTGTGCCATCGGGTCTTAACTTATTATCGGCTTCGCTCAGATCAATATCCGCAAAGACCACCGCTTCGCCTTTCATCGGCGCCTTGGCTAACACTGTCCCATCGGGCGCGACGATCTGACTCTCGCCCGCGCCTTCGAGAAAACTTGGGTCAATTTTCAAACGCGCTGCCACGGCTTCACGCATCTCTTCAGGCACCAATGACCCGACCTTATTCGCCGCGACAACGAACACCTTATTCTCCGCAGCTCGCACAGGGATATGCAACAATGCTTCATCGTGTGCAAATGAATTTAGGCTATTGAGCAGCATCTGCGGACGACGCACCGCCAACGCCCGCGCCACCTCAGGGATGACGCCGTCCATGCAGGCATACATGCCCACCTGCCCCAAGTCCGTTTCAAGGATCGGTGCAATCGTCGTGGACTTTTCCAAAAAGTTATTTTCATTGCCCATCAAAATTTGTTTATCGGTCAAGCCGATAACTTTCCCCGCTGGGTCGAACAAAACATTTGTGCCTGAAACCTTGCCAATGCCATCATCGCCCTTTGGATGGTCATCCCGTTTCAACGTGACGTTGATCTTGATATAGCAGCCATACTCTTTGGCTTTACTGCCAATCGCGCCGATAAAGGCATCGTCGAGCGAAACAGCTACTTCGTAGCAATGAACCGCATCTTTATACCAGGCGATGTGATTCACAAATTCAGGCAGCACGATCACATCTGGCTTAACCTTCGCCGCTTCGTCTATCATCCGCAAACAGGTTTGCAGGTTCGCGGCAACATCCGCCACCACGCCAAACTGGACTGCCGCCGCTCGAATTTTGGATTTCTGATCCAAAGACTTCCTCCACAGGCTAAATGTTATAACGTTATAACAATATACTGTATGTGGATGTTTTTTGTCAACTAAAAACATACCCCCCAATCCAATCGCTAACGCCCCAGATTTTGGAGTAAATATTTTGCAACTTTTTCCCCGCCCCGCCTGTATTACACTCTAGCCATGAATGCGCCCACCGACCGCGACCTGATCCTGCGAGCCCGTCGCGGCGACGCTGAAGCCTACGGCGACCTCGTATCACGCCACCAAACCAGCGTCTTCAACGTCTGCTACCGCATTCTGCACAACCGCGCCGATGCCGAAGACCTCGCCCAAGAGACCTTCATCCGCGCCCTCGACCGTCTGCACACCTTCGACCTCGAACGCGAATTCAGCCCGTGGATCCGCCGCGTCGCCGCCAACTTGTGCCTGAACCACATCGAGTCGCACAAGTCCACTGCACCGCTCGACGAAGAACGGGACGAAGATAAAACTCAAGGTCCCAGCGAACAGGTCGAGGTTAAAGAAAGAAGCGAGCAGATCCGCAGTGCGCTCGCGTCCCTGCCGCCGCATTATCGTCTCGTCGTCGAACTGCGGCATTATCAAGAACTATCCTACGACGAGATCGCAAGCGAACTCAACATCCCCCTCAGCGACGTGAAGAGCCATCTCTTCCGCGCGCGCAAACTTCTCGCGGAGAAACTCCATGCATCTGACTAATGAGCAACTCAACGAATATTTAGATAACGCTTCCACCGAACGCGCCTTCATCGAAACGCATCTCGACTCATGCGACGAATGCGCGGCGCGACTCTCTGCCTTCCAAGCCTTGTTCACAGATTTGGACTCTCTGCCCGAAGTGACTTTATCTCGTGATATCGCCGCCCTCTTCAGACCCCGCCCAAGCTTGGCACCTCAACTCCCACCTTGGCTCACGCTGACAGCATCCCTGCAAGCCGCTGCCGCGTTGGTTGCACTCATCATTGCCATCCCATTCTTCTCGGTCATGCTGCCTCAAGTAGAAGCGCCATCGTTTACAACTTGGTTCTTTGAGATTCAATCCCTATGGACTTCATGGTTGGATACACTTTCCACTTTCCAATTACCAACTTACCAATTTACCAATCTACCAACCTACCCTGTTGAACTATCCACCCTCTTCATCGCCCTCGCCGTCGTTTCAATTTTTTGGATCTTCGGGAATGGATTGTTGTTGAGAAATCGCCATTCGTAGGGGCGCCCCCTCCGCCCAATAACGTCTGCCCAATAGCACAGGGCGAGGAGACCTCGCCCCTACAAATCCTTTGGAGAAATTATGACCGACATCCTTCGCCTCACCCTCATCGTCCTCTTGCTGACCATCACTCTCGCTGCCTACTTCCTCGTCATCGGCGCATTGTTCACCAGCCGCGTCGCCAAGACTCAAACCAGCCTTAGCCTCACGCCGGGGCGAGCCTTCGGCTTGGGCATGGTCAACTTTTTCTTCTTTGGCTTGATCGCCTTTGTCATGCTCTCGCTTGCTGAGAATGCAGGCTCCTTCGTCAAAGGGATACTCACCATCCCCGCCTTGCTCATCCTCGCATTCCTCTCCGTACTTTTGAGCCTCGGGCTGACCGCCACCGTCCAACACCTCGCCGAACGCCTCTTCCCAGACATGTCCGCATGGAAACGCACCTTGTGGAGTTCCGTGATTCTCTGCATTGCCTGTGCCTTGCCCTTCGTCGGCTGGTTCCTGTTATTGCCGTATGTCGCTTTCACCGGAATTGGTGCAACGATCCTGGGATTCTTCCAAAAAAGTTAAAACATCTTTTCTTTCATCTTTCCTCTTTCATCAAAGACGCGCTCACCCCGCGTCTTTTTGTTTCCTTCATGATCTTATGAGATTGCTTCGGGCAAAGAACAAGAACGCCCTCGCAATGACATGAGTTCCCTGCAACTTTCTCCACCTCACCCCTGTATCTCTTACATCAACCAAACCTGAAAGGACATATCCCCATGGCTGACATTTCCGCCTTCTTCTTCATACTCTTGATCATCGGCACTGCCTTCCCTGCCATGCTGACCGCTTGGTGGCTGTTGTTCCCGTCTCTCATCGCCCGCGCCCAAACCCGCGTGGACAAGACTCCCTGGGGTACCTTCTGGCTGGGACTCATCCTCGTCATTGCCGTGACCATTCCCATTGTCATTCTGCTCGCGCTTCCATTCGGACCTGCCAAATTCATCGGCTGGATTCTGCTCGGCGCAGCACTCGCCATCTCCACCATTGGCTCGGCTGGCATTGCCGCTCACCTCGGCGCGAGACTCGCCAAACATAGCAACATGACTCCACTGAATGGATTCATCCGCGGTGCTGTCATCCTTGAACTCGTCGCCTTCTTCCCTGTCATCGGCTGGCTCTTCGTGTGGATTCCCATCATTCTGATTTCCTTCGGCGCAACCGAATTTGCCTTGCTCAACTGGTCTCCACGTGAGAAGACTCAACCTTCAGTAACCCCACTCCCCGCACAACCTTAAACTCTTTCCTCTTTCATCAACATCCACTTTCTACTGTTCACTGATTACTGGTTACTATGACCCTTTCTCGAAGAGACTTCCTCAAGCTCGCCACACTCCTCTCCGCCAGCGCCGCTCTCAACGCCTGCGCTCCCGCCGTGCGACGACTCACCAAAGACTTGCCCGTCGTCCCATGGAGTCAGCTCAGTGCTGCAGATTTCACTGCGCTCAATCGCATCACCTTCGGCGCACGAGTGAACGAGCGCGCCCGACTCGCAGAGATCGGCTTGGCAAACTACATCGAAGAACAACTTGACTTCGAAATCATCAACGACCTAGCCTTAGACCTTCAACTTTCCAACTTTAAAACTCTGAAAATGGCAGCCAATGAGATCGAAGCCGTCACCAACCAACTCTTCGACGGCTATGACCGCGAACGTCCGATCAATGAATTGCGTCAAGCCACCTTTTTGCGTCAACTCTACAGCAAGCGGCAACTCTACGAAGTGATGGTGGATTTCTGGAGCGACCACTTCAACATCTTCATCGAGAAAGAACCCTGCTTCTATCTCAAAACCGTGGACGACCGCGAAGTGATCCGCAAGCACGCCCTCGGCAACTTCCGCGACCTTGTGTGGGCGTCCGCGCATTCGCCTGCCATGCTCACCTATCTCGACAATCAAGCCAACATCAAAGGTACGCCCAACGAAAATTATGCTCGCGAACTAATGGAACTTCACACCCTCGGCGTGGATGGCGGCTACACTCAAAACGATGTCATGCAACTCGCGCGTTGTCTCACGGGTTGGTCGGTCAAGGAACATTTCTGGCTGGGCGATTTCGTCTTCAAGGAAGAACAACACGAACCCGGCGAGAAAAATGTTTTGGGTCTCGTGATTCATGAATCGGGTCAGAGTGAAGCGGAGCAAGTCATCGAACATCTTGCCTTGCATCCATCCACTGCAAAATTTATCTGCACCAAACTCGCGCGTCGCTTTATCGCTGATGAACCGCCGCAAGAAATTGTTGAGAAAGCTGCGCAAACATTTCTCGCCACCAAAGGTGATATCAAATCGGTTTTGCGTGTCATCCTACTTGATGGTCTTGCTTTCGCGCAGCCTAAATACAAACGTCCGCTCAACTTTGTGCTTTCCGCGCTGCGCATGCTCAATGTTGAAACCGATGGCATTGCCATGCACAATCCGCTCATGCAAATGGGGCAAATGTATTTCAACTGGACGACGTCCGATGGCT
>VGOX01000009.1 GCA_016875755.1 Chloroflexota bacterium | reverse complement strand
CCATGGCGAGCAGGGGCGTTTTGCCGTAGCCACCGAGGACAAGGCGTGTGCGTCCTGAATTCCATTGCGCGAGTGCGGCGCAGACCATCGGCTTGTCGGCGGGGGTTTTGGAGACGAATTCAAACGCGGTTTTGATATTAAGCGGAATGGAAATGGCTGTGATCAGTCCGCTGGGGCGGGTGAGGAGGAATTCACTCAGACCATTGACGACGGACGATTGACCATCGTCACGGGTAAACTGTCTGCGGTCTATCTTTGCATCCATCGCGAGGAGCATGGCGGCAAAGGTGGAACGTCCATCACTGGCGACGAGTGTTCCTGCCACAGTAGCGGTATTGCGGATGTTGAGCGGGGCTTCGAGTTTGAGCGCGGATTTCAATGCGGCGGGGCAATGCTCAGATTCAAGCAGTGATTGCAGGGTGCAGGTTGCTCCGACTTCCAAGTCATTGCCGTTAACGCGGAGCGAATCCAGGCCGAGGCGTTGTAGATCTACAACGGAGACCGAATCAGTTGTCGGCTGGGAAAGAAGCGTTCCTCCTCCGAGTGGGACAGTGTTCGGCTGAGTCAGAAGCGCGAGGGCTTCGTCGAGTGTCTGGGGTCTGTGATAGGTTGTGATCATGATCAATCTCCGTTTTGATTATACAAGACAATGTTACGGGGCTGGCAGGGTCATCTTGAATTTTACCGCTGCAAGCCGCAGGATGAAGATGACACCTGCACCGATGGACGAGGCGAGGAGGATATCCAGGTTAAGCCAAACGAGCAAAATAAAGACCCAGGTGCCGATGAAAGCGCAGGTGGCGTATAGTTCGGTGTTTTGCCGAAAGACGCTGGGGATTTGGTTGCAAAATAAATCGCGCAGGATGCCGCCAAAAATGCCTGTGATCACACCCATTATCACTGCCACAATGTAAGAGAGTTCCATTTGCAGTGCGTAGGTTGCGCCGAGGATGCTGAAAAGTCCCAGACCGATGGCGTCTGCGGTGGCGAGGAATATGTTGGAGATCGAGTTGAGCCGATAAAAGGAAATGATGGCTGCAAAAAATGTTATGACAGACAGCCACGGGGCGACGATCCAAAATACGGGAGTACGCCCAAGTAACAGGTCGCGCACGGTGCCGCCGCCAAAGGCAGTGACAAATGCTGTGGCTGTCGCGCCGACGATATCCATGTTGTATTTGCGGGCTTCCAGCACGCCTGAAATTGCGGATGCTGTGACAGCGATATAGGTGAGCATGAGGAGCAGGTTTTCCACGTTTAGTATCCGCGCTTGGCAACTCTTATTTTTTGAATGGCTGGTAACAGAAGTCCAATGATGAGGAATAGAAGCAGCGCGCCAATGCCCGCTCCCGGCAGGACACTTTGCGAAATCGTCGGCGGAGTTGGTGATGGAGTAACGGTTGCGGTCGGCGTTTGCGTTGGTGTGGCTGTATCTGGCAGATCAGTTGCAGTTGCGATTATGGTGGGTGTTGATGTGACTGTATTGGTTAGAGTTGGCGTGAATGTCCATGTTGGCGGAATCGGCGTGGCGGTGTTTCTTTCACGTTCGGGTTCCGTGGGGCATGGACCACCCGCAGGTCCGCCGCATTGTGCAAAGACGGTATGGTGCGGCGTGCCCGTTACAAATAAAAATAAAGCCACAGTCGCTGCCAATAAAATCAGTAAAAGTTTTTTCATGCCATCTGCCTTAAGGTTCGAGCGGGCTTATTCATCGGGGTAGACTTTCCAACCCAGTTCTTCCAGACGCGAGACATCAAATTGTTGTTGCGGCACGTTGATATGAATGCCTGTTCCCTCCGCGAGCAATTCATCTGTTTCGGCGTCGTAAATCCCAGCCCATGCTTCAGCGATCTTGCCTTTGGTTTTTCCAACCTTGCCGACGAGTTTCAACGACTTTCCGATCGGCACGTTCTTGCGATATTTAACTTCCAATTTACCCGTAAACATGAAGCGCGGAAAATTCGGGTCGCTGCCCATGTGCGCGCGTCCGCTGATCTCGTCAATGATCGCCGCCACAATGCCGCCATGCAAAACTCCGGGGTATCCCTGAAAATGATCGGGCGCAATATAGTGCGATTCAACCACCCCGGGCTCGGTCTCGTAAAAATGCAGATGCAAACCAATGGGATTTTCCACCCCGCAAATAAAGCAATGACGTGAATTCGGTTGTTTTTTTTTTGACATGTTGCGGATTATACTCTGGACATGTCCCATTCAAAAATCTTTATCACCCGCCTCATCCCAGACTTGGGCCTGGCTCTCGTCAGGGAGCATTTTCCCGCTGCCGACATTTGGCCCGCCGACCTGCCGCCGACCCGCGAACAACTGCTTGAAAAAGTTCGCGGCGTGGACGGTTTGCTGTGCATGCTCACCGAACGCATTGATGCTGAGTTGATGGACGCGGCAGGTCCGCAGTTGAAGGTGATTTCCAGCATGTCCGTTGGCGTGGATCATATTGACATTGCCGAAGCTACTAAACGCGGAATCCCCGTCGGCAACACGCCCGGTGTGCTCACCGATGCCACTGCTGATCAAGCCTTTGCGCTGCTACTTGCAACCGCCCGCCGCGTCGTGGAAGGTGTCGATTACATTCGTGAAGGGCAGTGGATAACATGGCATCCGCAACTTTTACTAGGTGCCGACTTGGCTGGAGCAACGCTGGGCATTGTCGGTTTTGGGCGCATTGGTCAGGCGGTTGCCAAACGCGCACAGGGATTCGACATGCGCGTCATCTATCACAGCCCCAGTGCCCAACCTGCTCACAACGCACAGCGTGTTGACCTTGATACGCTGCTGCGCGAGTCGGATTTTGTCTCGATCAACGTCCCGCTGACGGAGAAAACAAGGCATCTGGTCAATGCCGAATTTCTTGCGAAAATGAAACCCACTGCTGTCTTGGTCAATACCGCGCGCGGTGGTGTGCTTGACCAAACGGCTTTATACAATGCCCTGAAATCAGATCAGATTTTTGCCGCCGCGCTGGATGTTACCGACCCTGAACCGCTGCCAATGAATTCCCCGTTGCTGGAGTTGAAAAATTGCATCATCGTCCCTCACCTTGGTAGTGCCAGTCACAAAACAAGGAATCTGATGTCCAAACTTGCGGTGGAGAATTTGATAGCTGGGATGGATGGGGATAAATTGCCGAATTGTGTGAATGTGGATGTCTGTCGGTCTTAGTAGTCTGATTGGCCTGAAAGGTCGTAACTAGGCGACTCTTCTTTTAGAGTTTTAGGTGATTTAGATTTTGTAAGATAGGTGATGAAAGCGTTGATTTGTTTTTCGGCTGTGTTTGCTTTTTGATAGGTGATGTCAAAATCATCTTTTGTAATGTAGCTCAAATCAAGTGCAATATAAAGTTGGGAATGAGTTTCGGAGAGTGAGCGTCGTGCGTACCCGAGAAAGCGAATAAATTCTGCGTCCGAACCTGCGCTGAAGCCTTCCGCAATATTGCTCATAATGGAAATAACCGCTCGCCTGATCTGGTCTCGTAGGGCAAAATCTCTTTCAAACCCACCCTGGGTTGTATGCCGATAGACAATTTGTACAAGTTCACGCGCTGCCTGCCAGATATGTAAATCTTCAAATCTGCGTATTGTTGTCATTATTTCCTCCTAAAATAAAAACTTACAAGCCACACAAATAAAACTAATATACCTGTGTGACTTGTAAGACTTTTAAGACTTGTCCGACCGAATCGATTATTCCTGCGCGAACGTATCGATCAGCAGTTTGAAATTCCCGCCAACGGGATACAGAATCGGGCAGGTGCAGCCACGCTTCTTGTATTCTTCCACCTTGGCTTTGGCCTCAGAGGGAGTGCCAGAGGCGGTGATCTTTAGAACCAGTTCGTCAGGCACAAGGTCCTTGGCTTTCATCACCTGTTCCTTGGTGGCGGGCCATCCCAAAATGGACTGGATCTGCTGGACAACTTCATCCGAAACATTCGAAGCCTTGGCGATGTGCGGCTGTTGGGCAATGTATTGACAGAGCAGCATCTTGGAGTAATCGATCGCCTTGTCATGGTCTTCATCCACCGAGCACACGATCAACTGCGGGCGGTCGAAGTCTTCCAGTTTGCGTCCCGATTTTTTCAAGCCGTTATTGAGCAATTCCATGGCGTTGTCGTTGTACTCGGGTGCCACGCAGTAATTCAATACGGCGCCGTCGGCGATTTCACCTGTCAATTCCATCATTTTGTCACCTGTAGCGCCGATCATGATCGGAATATTACGCGGCTCGCGGCGTCCATACACGACATCCAATTCGATCTCATGGACATGGATAAATTCGCCATCAAAGCTGACACGTTCCATGTTGAGTAATTTTCTCATCACAGTGACGGTTTCGCGCATGGCGGTCAATGGCTTTTTGCGGTCAATGCCTACATTCTTGGCTAGCGGGTCCCACCATGCGCCCAATCCGCAGATGACTCTGTTTGGGGCGAGGTCATCAAGCGTCAGGAAGGTGGAGGCGAGCAGGCCAATGTTACGGGTCCAGTTGTTGATCACACCCGATCCAACTTTGATGCGATTCGTCACGGCGGCATATCCAGCCATGGGGACGATGGCATCGCGTACCAATCGGGACTCTGCCTGCCACACGGCTTCGAATCCTTTTTCTTCAGCATACTTGGCGTATTCCAATCCGTCACGCAGATCGTGGGAGTCTTGCAGGTATAAAGCAACGCGCTCTTTGGTCATGGCATTCTCCTTGAATGTGGGATGAAAAATTTTGCCACAGGTTTCGCAAACTTCATAGGGTTTGCTTGCCTGTGGCAAATTGAATGTCTATACTTTTGAGGCTTCCAATTTTCGCACCATCTCAAGGTCTTCAGGAAGATCGAGGTCGAGCCCTAGTGATGGGAGGTCGACGATCTCCAGCCGCGCTCCAGATTGTTTTGCTTGCTCGCAATGCCGTTGGAAGGATCCCTCGCCAAATTCGTACTCGATCTGCTGCGGCGGTATCATGAGCAGGGCGTTCGTGCCTTTGCCGTGCCTATCTGGCGCAATCACAACTACAGGCGGTTTGGTTGCGCGGTCTATCAACGCTAATACGTCATCGGTGGTAAGCAGCGGCAGGTCAACAGGCAAGATCAACACTCCCTGTGCCGCATGGACTTGCGCTATCACGGTGGCGCGGGTTAATGCGGTATTCAAATGCGGCTGACCATCCTCCTGCACGGTTTTTGCACCGTGATTTCGCGCAATGGTCAAGGCGTGCGGGTCGCGGCTTACAACGAGAACTTGATCCACTTCCTTCAAAGTTGAAAGCGTTTTCAGGGTCCGCGCCAACATCTCTTCATTCAATGCTGCCCGCTCTTCTTCAGTTAATGCTTCTGCCAGACGGGACTTCCCTCTGCGTAATGGTTTTACGGGAACGATTGCCCAAAGTGACATAATTTATAAACTCCCGATGAAGTGTAGCACATCATGTGCCAGTCGGGCACGATCTGCAAGGTGGTTCATAAGTGTGTTTGTGACCAATGTCTCAATCGCTAAATTATCTATTTCAGTTTGTATATTCAGGTCTTGATTGTCTAACACGAAACCCGTCAGGATGGTGCGGTAATGATTTGCTACTGCCAATGCCGAGGGGTCAATGCCAAGTTCTGAATACATTTTTACAGCGGGCCCTTTTACCGTTTTTCCGCCGATGATGGGGGAAACGGCAACAACGGGCTTTTTGATTTCTTTGACGACTTGCAGAATCGGATCCACGCTCACCCAGGGATTTGACGGACAAATGACGATCGCATCGGCTGACTTAAGCGCCTCTTTCACGCCGATAGCTGGTTCTGCTTCTTTGACTCCGTCAAACCGAAAGCCTTTGACCTTCGGCTCGCAGCGCCTGTGGACAAAGTACTCCTGAAATGCCAATTCGCCTTCGTCTGTATCCACCATCGTCCGCACAGGCGCATCGGACATGGGCAGAATGGTGTGCTGGATGCCCCACGCTTTGCAGAAATCTTTTGTGATCTGAGAAAGCGATTGCCCTTCTTTCAAACGTCTCGTTCGCTCAAGGTGGGTCGCAATGTCCTGATCGCCCAGCCGAAACCAGCTTGGTCCGCCGAGTGTTTCCACGTTGGAAATCGTGTTCCATGTTTCGTTCGCTCGTCCCCAGCCTGTTTCGGGGTTGGCAAGTCCCGCCAATGTATAACAGACGGTATCCAGATCGGGGCAAATGTACAGGCCAAGATGTTCAAAATCATCGCCTGTGTTGACAATGACGGTCAGGTCTTCGGGGGGAAGGATTTGGGCAAGTCCGTGCGCCAGTTTCGCGCCACCGACTCCGCCCGCAAGGGCTGTGATTTTCATAGGAAGATTGCAATTTCCTGTAATTTTTTTCTCTCCCGCACTGGGGGAGTATCCACGGGATACCCCAACAAAAACATGGCTTGCGGTTCCCAGGTGGTTGGAATATTCAATGCTTTTTGCACGGTTTCCTGTGCAAACATTGGGCTGCACACCCACACACCGCCGAGCCCTTCTGCGTGGGCGGCGAGCAGTAATTGCATCCCCGCATTGGCGGCAGATTGGGTGGCGATGATGTACTCCGCTTTTTTGCGGCGCGCGTCGGGGTATGCGTCCATTTCACTCATGTCGAGGCAGAGTATGACTACGACAGGCGCGCCTGTGATGCGTTCGCGCGAACGGTTCACTCGTTTTGTGATCTCTTCAGATGAGATGTTATCTTTTTCAAGGTCGCGCTGAAATTCCGCTGCCATTGCGTCGGAAAGATGCTGCTTGGCAGGGGAATCGGTCAGCACGATGAAGCGCCAGGGTTGGCGGTTGTGCGCGGACGGGGCAAAGGTCGCCGTGTGGAGAATGTCCCTTATAACGGAATCAGGCACACGGTCCGCTTTGAAGCGGCGGATCGAGCGGCGCGTCCGCAGAAAGGCGTGGAGATCAGGCGTGGTCGTCAAAGCGGGTGGGCTGAATTTTGAAGATGATCCGCTTTTGTCCCTCGCGGTATGTCCACGGTTTGCCGTAGTAGCGGCGGGAGAGCATGTCGATATGTTCATCCGCGCCTTCGCGAGTGTACGAGACGACTTTGCCGCGGATGCCGAGGTAGCGGTAGGGGTCGCTGGGATCTTGAATGACCATGTGTACGTCGGGGCGTTCCTTCATGTTACGGTCTTTGATGCGCCCTTCGTTGGTGTTGATGAGAATATGCTCGCCGTCATGGTCGAACCAAACGGGTGTGACTTGCGGGTTGCCTTTTTCGCTTACGGTGGCAAGGTAGAGAAATGCTTTGGTTTCAGGCTTGAACAGGTCATGAAATTTTTCAGGGAACGGCATGATTTTTCTCCAATTATTATTGTGAGGGGAAGTGTATCAACCGCTTATAAGATTTGCGTTAGTTTCTTAATAGACCATGGACCGTGGACGATGGACGATAAAAAATGGTCTATGGTCTGCGGTCCGCGGTCAATGATCTATCAACGGAACATGTCCATTTCTTTTGGACGAATTAATTCCTGCAATGAGCCTTCGCCCAGCGGATAAGGAAATCCACGCACATGGGTGGCGGGTGTTCCCTCGGCGGCTTGCCCCATGACGAGTGATGCAGCGGCGGCGAGCTCATCTGCCACGCCGACGATGGTGGCTTTGAGCGTGTATCCGAACAGGTCTTGCCAGCCGCGTTCATCCACCACGGCAGGGATGCCGCTCAGCCCGATGCACACGCCGACAGTTCCATTGCGCCATGCGCGCCCATGCGAGTCGATGATCATCACACCGATGGTTTTGCCTGTTTTTTGTTTTGTCTTCTCGCGCAGTTCCCTGGCAGATGCATCTGGATCTTCTGGAAGCAGCAAAACGAAATCTTCTTTTTTTTCTCCATCCCCCATGACATTGGAATGGTCGATGCCTGCGTTGGCACAGATGAATCCGAGTTTATGTTCCACCACGATCACGCCCTTGCGCGAACGGACAACCTCGTTGCTTTCACGCAGCATGAGTTCTACAAGCCGCGGGTCTTTTTCGGTTTCGGTGCCAAGGTCAACTGCACGTTGCGATACGATCACATCCGCAAGGTTGACCATGCGCCCTTCGGCTTTGCTGATGATCTTTTGCGCAAGAACGAGAATATCGTTGTCCTGCAAATTCAGGTTTGTTTCACGCAGGGAGTTAAGAAGAATATCCGCCAGGTGGTCGCCTTGGCGGATGAGTGGGATATTTTGAAGAGGGGTTAGTGTGAGGGGGGGCAAGGTCTTATCCGCAGATTACGCTGATTGCGCAGATTTATTATTTGGAGGGATCAATTCATCGTAATCCCATACCATTCGTTTGTATTGCAGGCTTGAATTTCCAAAGTTGATAAGTAAACCGCGTTTACACCCCGTTGCTTTTAGGTAATTCAAAAGTTGTGATTCTTCAACATTGCCCATATGAGACAAAGCTTTAAATTCGACGATGATTTCCGAAAAACAGACAAAATCTACTCGATACTGAGTGGGCAATACTATTTCTTTGTACTTAATTGGTGAAGCCACTTCGCGGTCAAAGGGAACATTTTTGAGTGGAAATTCGATCGCCGCAGCCACTTGGTAAACGGCTTCAAGGAATCCGTGTCCCAACTGACGATGGATTTCAATGCATGCGCCGATGATTGCATAGGTTTGCGGGTCTCGCTGGTCAGGTGCTCTCATATAACTAATCTGCGAAATCTATTCAATCTGCGGATTGTTTTGTTCCCGTGATCTTGATGCCCGCATGGGTGGAGCCGTATTTTTTGTTGATGCCGATCAACACACTGGTCAAGCCTTCAACCACAACCGAGTTCTGAATCGGTCCTGCATCCCAGCCGTTCAGCCCTGCGGCTTCGACCAGTTTGATCACTTCTTCGCGCGCGGCTTTGCTTGTGCCCGTCACCAGCACATCACATTCCACGTCCGAATGATCGAGCAAATGCTCATGCGAAATATTCTGGAAGGCGGCGCATACTTCCACGCCTTCGCCGACGATCTCTTTCGCTTCCTGCGCGGCGGAACCTGCGGCGGGCATTTGTACGGTTGCAACTTTCGGCGGCACGAGCGGTACAGTCACATCTACAAGAATTTTTCCCTGAAGTTGATCCTTGACCGCTTCCAATGTGGAACGATGCGCGGAATATGGCACAGTCAGCACGACGATATTCGCTTCCTTCGCCGCCTCCAAATTGCCCAGCCCATTGACAGAGACTCCATCCCCAAGCATTTCCCTGACCTCGGTTGCCGCGGCGATTGCTTTTTCCGCATCCCGCGAACCGATCAAGACATGATAGCCAGCACGCGCCCAGCGAAAAGCGAGACCTTTGCCTTCTTTTCCTGTTCCGCCTAACACAGCAATGGAAATTAAAAGATGTTTATCGTTCATAATGTCTCCGTGATTATATTTTTGCAACTTCTTCTTCGTACTTTTTCCAAATGCGCGGGGCGATCTCCCTTGCGCGTGCGGCAATCTCGGCTTCGTCGAGGGTGAGCAGTTCACGGTCTTTCATCAGGAACTTACCCGCCACCATTGTGGAGGTGACCATGCTTTGCTGGAAACCAAAAATGATATGCCACGGCAGGTTGCCATCGGTGAGTGGGGTGAAGGGATGGTACTCCACAAAGATCAAATCTGCTACTGCGCCAGGGACGAGCTGCCCAATGGGTGCTTCAGGGAAGAATTTTCTGGCAAGTTCAGCGTTGTTGTATGCCGCCATTTGCTGCACATCATACCCGCCCATGCGGCGCGGGTCACGATGATGCGATTTATGTAGGAGATAGGCTGTCTTCCATTCATCCCACATCGAATTGGTAAAACCGTCATTCCCCAAGCAAACTTTGACGCCCATGCGCATCATCGACTCAATCTGCGCCACGCCCACGCCGTTGTTCATGTTCGAGCGCGGCTGGTGCGTGAGCCAGGTTTCGGTTTCCTTCAAAATTTCCATCTCTCGCGCATCAAAATGGACACCGTGCGCGGTGATGGTGTTGGGACCTAAAATCTCGTGTTTTAGCAAACGGTCGATTACCCGCATGTTGGAGCGTTGCAGGCTGTCGTACTCGTCTGATTCATGTTCGGCAGTGTGGACGTGGAAACCTGTCCCTTCGGGGGCGGCGGCGCGGCACGCCTGTAAGGTAGCGCCGGAAAGCGTCAGACTGGCGTGCAGGCCGAAAGTCCCGGCGAGGCGCGGGT
Source organism: Chloroflexota bacterium (assembly GCA_016875755.1). GTDB lineage: Bacteria > Chloroflexota > Anaerolineae > Anaerolineales > Villigracilaceae > Villigracilis. Next base: position 7,941 of record VGOX01000009.1, on the reverse strand, counting down.
GTGGATTGTTTGCCAGTCGCCGCAAGAATCGAACGTTCTCGTTAATTCCCGCGTTTGCTTTTTCCGTTCCATCACGGTCGGTGACTTCGTAGCACAACACGCCGCGCAAACCGCTTTTATCAACAGCATCGGCGATCAGGTCAAGTGAGCCATCGATGAAATTGGGCGAAGCGTGATGATCGATGAGCGTAGTCGTGCCATGCTTGATCGCATCAACGAGACAGACCAGTGCGGAGTAACGCACGCCTTCCGCATCCAGCGAACGGTCTAGCGGCCACCACAGCTTTTGCAGGATCTCAGGGAAATCTTTTGGCGCTGGCCCGGGGATGGCCATACCGCGCGCAAATGCGCCGTAAAAATGAGTATGGGCGCAAATGCCGCCGGGCATCACATATTGCCCGCCCGCATCGCTTGTTTTGGCTTTGGGATATTTGGCAGTCAGCGAGCGGGTTGTCCCGATCTCTTTGATATGCCCGCCTTCGATCAGGATGGCGTAATTCGACAGGACTCGGTTGGGAGTTTCCCAGGTGATGATGTTTGCGTTCGTTATGAGCATGGTTAACTTAATCCAAACTGGCTTGGGTCGGGGAGTTTCACACCGGAGAGGCCGATCTCCCACAAGGTGTGATAGGCTGCTTCACGCACTTCAGGTTCATCCTGATACATGGCATCGTATAACTGTGCGATCACGCCTTCCTTTGGTGAAAGTTTCAAGTAGGGCATTGCCGCAAGGCGGAGTCCCACGTCTTCTTCTTCTTCTTCTTTTAGCGCCAATAACAATATATCTGTGGCAGGAGTGCCGGGCGAGATACCCACGCCCTTTTTGGCGGCAAATTCGATCAGCCACGGCGATTCGTGCGGGGTCTTGAGTTTGTTCGGGGCGAAAGAACCGACGGCTGTTTTTGCATCCAGCACCTCTGTGGCGGCATTGCGCACGATCCACAGATCATCGTCCACTTGCATCTTTTGGAGCAGTTCAACCGCCCAAATTTCGTCGATGCGTCCCAACCCGTACATAACGGCACGGCGCAGAAGAATGTCGTCGAGCGTTACGCCATCCTTCAGCATTTCATAGCCTTCATGCGGATCATTGGCTAGGGCTTCCCCTGCGGCGCGGCGGATTTCTTCGTCGCCGTTGAGCAGGGTGTGCGCCACGGTTTCAAGCGCTTCATTGGTGCCGATCGCAACCAATGCCATGCATGCGGCCCGTCTCACCGCTTGGCTTGGCGCACTGAGCGCATCTTCCAACGCCTTCACGGATTTGGCATCCTGCATGGCGCCTGCGCCGAGGATCGCCAAATGTGCAAGCTCGAATGACAGCGATGTTGCGAATTGGCGCATCAAGGTTGCGGCGTTGCTATCTTTGCTGTATACGAACGCAGCCATGGCTTGTCCACGCAAACTGAGCGGGATGCCTTCGGTTTGCATGACGGCAGCAAGCGTGCCAAATAATTTTCCGCGCCAGGGAGCGTTACGGGGCGCATCGCGCAGCCAGCGCGCCGCCGCAAACAGCGGACGGTGCATGGGCAGGCGCGAAAACTCCAGTAATGATTGCACGAGTTTGCTGGCGACACCATGCGCAGCAACATAGCGCATGGCAAGATATTTCCCCGACCAATCCGGCTGGTTGAGGATGGCTTCGTCGCTGTTGTAATTTGTGAGCGCGTGCCCTGCAAGGTAGCCTGCAAAGACCGAATGGGCAAATCTCATTTTGTTATCGGGATGGGTAACGAGCAAGCCGCTGGCAGCCATCTTCCCAAGCAGGCCTGTGGTCGGCGCGGGGACGGGCTTTTCGTTCTTTTTGCCCTTCTTCGGCTTAACATCCGCTTCACCCTCGGACGTTTCGGCTGGGTCGCCTTCAGGAGCTTCTTCAGCCACTTCAAAAGATTTCACCCATTCCCGCGCACGGCGCGGATCGAAGATCGGCTGGCTGCTCAATGTGACCTGCATGGCGAGCGTCTCCAGCGCGGCTAGCGGAGTGTTCGGCGGCGCAAGGCGGCGAATATGTGTGGCGATCGATTCTAGTACGTGTGAGCCAAGGCTGTCTCCTGCGTATGCCCCCCAGACTTTGAGAGTCAGCTCAAGGGGAGATAAATTCAAATTGTCAGAGGCAAGCCATGAGTTAAGTAGAAGCGGGTCTACCTGTTCGGGCCCAGTTTGATTCCATGCTTCCAGTGCTACCGTTTGAGACCACAACTGTTCCCAGTGTTCAATGAATTTTTGATTATCGCGGTTTGACCATGTACACATGGCAAGCGGTGCAAAACCAAGCGGGATGAGACCGTCTAAATATTCTGGGGTGCCTGTGGTGACGACGCGGGCTTTCGGATAATTGTGGGTCAGAACCTTGAGGAATTCTGCAACGCCTCTTTGTTCTTCCTGCGGAATTTCATCGTACCCATCCACAAGCAAAATGGCGTAGCCAGTTTTGAAACTGTTTCTTACAAATTCGGGGATGCGCCCCAGATCGAGCATCGGCGCGGATTCTGACGCCGCTTCGATGATCGGGTCGAGGACATTCTTTGGCTCTTTAATGGGGAGTTTCAGGTCGGCGACGTGCACAAGGAATGGGACGGCTTCTTGAAGCGCGCCGAGTGTTTCGCTACGATTGGCGGCGAGGGAGGCGAGGTGCGCAAGGGCAACGGTTTTGCCGACACCCGGCTGCCCAATGATGACAAGATTCGAATTCCCTGAAAGCGCCTGCGGCAGGGTTAGTGTATGCGAGCGATAAGTTGCGGCGATTTCGGGCCAGGCGGGGAGATAGGGAAGGGTTTGTGTAATGACATCTTCGAATTTATGCGGGGAACCAGGTTCCACGCGTTGGGGCGGGGCGAGCAAAAGCGGTTCTTGAATGATCTCATCGAGGGCGAAGAGTTGTGCGGCGAGGTGCATGCCTTGTGCCCGTCGCAGGGTGTTGCGGCGGTGATTTTCTTCCACAGATCTGGTCTTGCGGGCTTGTGCCGCGTCGCGCTGGTCCTGCCAGTTGGTGTGCATCTCATTCCAAAGCGGGCGGGCGCGCGTGGCGAGAAACCAAAAGACAGAGGCGGTTACGAAGCCGATGAAGAAGGAAAGGGGATCGATGAGAGATGAAAACATTAGAATATCTCAGTTCGCAAAAAGAATGCGCCCGCAGGAGGGGCAATATGCCAGTTGGTTTTGAGAACGGGCGTTTTGCTGGGTGGCCGCATTGACATTCGCGCCGCAGGCACCGCAGGAATTATCTTCCACTTCGGTGACGGCCATGCCGCGTTTCTGGCGGCGGAGGGTTTCGTAGATCTCGATCAGGCTGGTTTCGATGGGTGTTGCGGTTGCTGAGCGTTCATCGGCGAGACTTTCCAATTGCGTTGTGCATGTCGCTTGTTCTTCGAGTAGTTTTTTGTGCTCGTTGCCAAGTTTGGCTTGAAACACTGCAAGGTCATCTTTTGCGCTTTGTAGTTCAGTTTCCGTTTTCTCGGCGACAAGCATGAGTTCCAATTCGCGTTCTTCCAATGTGGTGAGGTGCTTCTTGAGCGAGACGATATCTTTTTGCAGATCTTGTAATTCTTTTGGATTCTTTACTGTCCCGCCGTATAAACTTGAATCGGCATGTTCGATCTTGATCTTTTGCGCCGTCACTTCTGCTTCGGCATTCTTGAGTTGATTTTGAATGAGATGATTTTCTTTTTGGGCTGTTTCGAGCCGGGAGAGGGTTTGCTTGAGTTCCGTGTCGTTTTCAAGGATTTTGCGGATGCTTTCCAACTGCGCGCGGGCGCGGCCGATCTGACGATCTACTTGTTGCAGGCGGTATAGTCCCAGCGAGGCGCTCATAGGTTGAATTATATACGAAGTGACAAAAAAATAACGCGTTTTCGCGTTTCTGGCGGAAAACGGGTTCGATTGTTATTGAACTGAAATGTTGAAGTAGTTGTACACAGCCTGGGTGAGATTTACAAAGAGCGGGTTTGTAATATCCCAAATGTTTTGCACGGGATGATAGGTGTAAATGGAGAGGACGAAATTACCGCCTGGTGTGTACACAATACCGACATCGCTGGTGTCGTGCATCACACCGTCGCGCGGCGAGAGGACATAGCCATGTTTATGCGGCACGAGCGTTCCATCGGGCACGCCGCCTTGGATCAACGCGCCGAGTTTATCCTGTGCCATGAAATCGAACAGAAGCTGGCAGGTTTCTGGTGTTACTTTATCGGGGAAGGCCGCGATCAACGCCCCGCCGCTATTTTCGGCGCACTGATATATGTCGGCGATCAGGATGCCCATTTCAGACGGTGTGGTCTGTGAATAGGAGTCGGGGGCGGTTGAAATATCTGTGCGTGCGTTGCTGGGGGTGATGCGCCCGGGCAGCAGGTTGGGTGCGCCCAAGTAGAACATGCCGCCAAGGAAGGTGTTTTGCAGCCCGATGGCTTCCATATCTCGGGTGACAAAGAGCGGACCGTTCGACGGGTCGATGCGCTCGAGAACAAGGTCGGTGGCGGAATTATCAGACCTGCCCAGCGTGCGCAGAATGACCTCAGAGGTTGCGGGGTCGAGGTTGCTGCCACGGTTGATAAGATAGGACGCCACAATTGGAACCTTGATCGTGCTGGATGCCGTAAAGGCAATATCGGGTTCGACGGAAATTTCCTGTTTGCTGTTCATTGCAAAGTGGATTTCCTGCCCGGTTTGCAAGTCTATCATATAAAAACCGATCACACCATCAAAATCAGAGGTGACGATGATCTGTTTGAGCAGGATCTCCAGATTTTCGATGGTGGGTCTTGCCGCTGTACTGCGGATGAAGGACAGCGCGATCGAGCGGTTGGACGGAGACCGCAGCGCATCGGTGATCAGCAGAACGGCGCGGTCAAGGTCAAGAGTCTGCCCGGGTGCGCCGGGCAGGAACGAGGTCCCGCCGGGAATCGGCTGTGCAGGAGATGGCGGCTGGTCGTAGCGGGAGGAAATCTCGTTCTGTAGGTATTCGCGCAAGCGTTCCTCTGAAACCGAAGCGCTTAATGGAATTTGTGATTCGGGCGGGGTGCGATTCCAGATGTAATCCCAAAATCCGCCCCAGAAAGAGCCGCCTGTGCGGCTGAGGTCTGCCGCGGCGAGCATGGTTTCCACATCCACCTGAAAGCCGACTGCGCCGGGGTCGATGTGAATGATGGCATCGTTATAGGTTGCTTCGATTGGGGATGTGTACACCTCAAGCAGCCGTTGGGATGCCTGCGCAGGTGACAATCCGCCAACGGGTACGCCAGCCACGGTCATTCCACTGGGATAACTATTTCTTTGCCTGCTATAGGTGATCAGGGACGTAACGGTAATGACGAATGCAACGGTCAGAAATAAAATGGAAACACCCCGAAGGATGATGTTTGTATTGCGGTTTCTCACTTTGCCTCCAGAAGCGTAAAATACGCAAAAAAGTATAACATACCGAAACAAGGCGCTTGTGCTAGAATAAGCGCAGGATTAATAACTTTCCGCCTCGAAGGATGGTTTCATGCTCCGCTCACTTTTGATCTACCTTTCCAAAGCTGCCTGGGCGCAAAACTTGATCACCAGTTGGGGATTTGCCTGGCGAACTGCCTCCCGCTTTATTGCGGGAACCAAACTTGAAGATGCAATTCGTGTTGTAGGGGAATTGAACGCCAAGGGGATTAATGCGACGCTTGACCACCTCGGTGAACATACGAACACTCCCGAAGAAGCCCAGCAAGCCGCAGAGGATATTTTTGCGACTCTCTACGCGCTGGGAGCTGATCCTGCTGCGAGGGGCAATGTCTCCATCAAGCTGACGCAGATCGGGCTGGGTCTCGATGAAGCATTGTGTGCTGAGACGTTGGAGCGCATTGTTGCCCGCGCAAGCCGCAATAAAACATTTGTCCGCATCGATATGGAAGATACACCCTATACCGATAAGACCATTAACCTTTATTACGCCATGCGTGAAAAAGGCTATGACAATGTCGGTCTGGTGGTTCAGTCCTACCTCTATCGCACCGAAGCGGATGTGCGCCGTTTGTTGCAGAACGGTACGACCATCCGTTTGGTGAAGGGCGCCTACCGCGAACCCGCCGACAAAGCCTTCCCGAAAAAAGCGGATGTGGACGCCAATTTTGACCTGCTCACAAAGATCTTGATCGACGCAGCCTTGGCGTTGAAGTCCACGATCAGCGCTGATGGACGGATTCCCCCGATCCCTGCCATCGCCTCGCATGATGAGAAACGGATCGCTTTTGCGAAAAGCTATGCAGAAAAAGTGGGTCTGCCCAAAAGCGGACTGGAATTTCAGATGTTGTACGGCATCCGCAGGGATTTACAGGAACAGCTTAAAAAAGAAGGCTATCCGGTGCGTGTGTATGTCCCATTTGGGACACATTGGTATCCCTACTTTATGCGTCGTCTGGCAGAACGCCCCGCGAATATCTGGTTCTTCGTCACGAATTTCTTCAAGGGATAAAAAAACGCTCGGAAGGCAGAGACCTTCCGAGCGTTTTTTTTCGATGTAGTATCAAATTTACAGGCTGGCTTGTTTGTTGAATCCGTTCCATGCCATTGTGTGGAGCAGGCTGTCTTTTGCCGGGACGGCCTCGACACGTTTGAGCCATTCGGCTTCGGCGGCGCGGCTTTCGGCAAGGCATTGCTTTGAAAATTCTGCGCGTTCTTTGGCGGGGGCGTTTTGCAGTTTCAATGCGCCTTCGATGAATTGCTTTTCCAGCGCATCGCGGTCGGCGGCGTAGGTTTGGATGCGTGCTGGGTAATTCCGCAGTGTGGCGCGGTGCAGTTTTTCGTGGACCCAGAACAGGGAGTTGGAGTCTGCCTGATGGGTGGGAACAGGCTCGGCGTCCAGAATTGAGGCGGTATCCATCCAGAAGGGTTTGAAAATGCTGGTGCAGGGGGCGGATGTGCCGGTTGCGAAAATGATCGGGTTGGATTTATCCAGATAGGTGACCATGGAGGCGGTGCTTTGGCTGATGCGGATCGGACCGAAGCCTGCGTGCATGCACACGTCTACATTGGTGATGCCTTTTTGTGCGTCGAAAGGTTCGTGGGTGTGGTGGCGCAGGGTTTTCATCATCTCTGCGATGCCGACTTTTCCTTTGTTGTCGTCGAGCGTGGAGATGGTGGTGGCGCGGCGGATGCGCCCCTTGCCGAAGTTGGTGTAGAGGAAATCGGAATAATCGTTCGCGAATTGGAACTGGTTTTGCGATTTGCTCATGCCTTTTTGGATGGCAAGATCGACCAGCCCTTTGGAGGAAAGGTCGTATTGATTGCCGATGGTCAGGCAGTTGGAGATTGTGTACACGTCCTTGATCTGTTTTGCCGCCCATTGCTTGTCGACAGTTTCGAGCACCCAGGCATCGTCTGCATTGGCGATGAGGAAGCTGTTGTGATAGTACATTGCGTTGCCGTGCGAGAGGCAGTTGCCGCCCTGACCAAATTCTTCGAGCAAGTCAATGATGACTTGCAATGCTTCACGCGGTGTGACGGCGCGTTCGAGCGCGGCGCGCAGCATGTCCATGCCGAGCAGGGCGGGTTCTTTATTGGCGGGAATCTTCGAGTAAACGGCTTCGTTGCCGATCACCAGACCATGTTCGTTGACGCCCATCTCTGCGCCCCACATCCAAAACGGTTTGGAAAGCAGGACGGCGTGGGTCTTTTCAGCTTGCGGGATTTCGATATAGGTGCATTTGACCTTGCTGCCGGGTGCGTGTGTGGCGGCAGGGAAATGCACCATCGACTGCCCTTCATTGGCGGGGCGGTCGGAATTTTTTCCAAAGACGGCGACGCCGTCGGTTGCAGCAAGTTTTGTGGCGATGAGAGTGTCACACATGGTGGATTCCTTATAGAAAAATAAAGTATAGCATATAAGACTCCACTGCAAAAAGGGTAGCAACCCTCGTCAAAACCGAAAAAATTTAATACAATCAACGCATGTTCAGAAAAAACACCAAACAC
>VGOX01000008.1 GCA_016875755.1 Chloroflexota bacterium | reverse complement strand
TACGGCTCGGATGGTGAAGCATTCTGGCGCGCGGGCGGCGATGTGGCCATGTCGCTCATCGGCCCGGGCATCGACGCGTCGCACAACTACGAGCGCGCCCACATGGATGGCTTGAACGCAACGACCAACTGGATCATGGCATACTTGCTTGACCATTAACCGAACTCTAAGGTAATGACACGGGCAATTATGTTATCTATTAGAAGAATTTGACTTAAGGAGGTGACGACCATGTCACTTGACTCAATTGAAGCCAAGATCGGCTCGATCGCACCAGACTTCAACCTGCTCGCCACCAACGGGCAATATATTTCGTTGACGGAGTTCCGCGGTAAAAGGAACGTGGTCGTTTTCTTCATCCGCGAGACGAACTGTGCGCAGTGCCGCACACATGTAGCGCAGCTCGGGAAAATGTATGAACAATTTCGTGAAGCGGGCGCAGAAATCATTGTGATCCTTGGTGAAGGCAAGGAAAAGGCAAAAGAATACGCGGATGGAATCGGCCTGCCTTTCCCCATTTTGTGTGACCCAGACCGCGCCATCTATCATCTGTATGAGTTGGAAAAATATTTCCTGCTCTTTCAACGGACCGCTTCACTGGTGGTGGATAAATCTGGCATCGTCCGCTATTTGAAACGAACCACTGTGCCGAACGTCTGGCTGCAGGAAAGCCGCGAATTGCTTGGCTTTATCCTCAGCCTTGAAGAAGGCCAGCCTGTTGTGTAAACCAACGAAGCTCCGCAATTGCGGGGCTTTTTTGTTTCAAATCATCCCTACTTTGTACGCTTGGATTTATACTTGAGCCATGAAACTAGATGCCGCCCTTCCCCCTGTTCCATTGAAAGACATCCCGTCCATTGCGAAGGCCGCCGAAGAGATCGGTTTCGCCGCGTTGTGGACTCAGGAAACCCAGCATGATCCGTTCTTGCCCTGCACGCTGATCGCGGAGCATACGTCAAAAATGGACATGGGTACTGCCATTGCTGTGTCGTTTGCGCGCTCACCCGCCAACCTCGCCTACACCGCCTGGGACCTGGCGGCACAGTCTGAGGGACGCTTCATTTTAGGGTTGGGCACGCAGGTCAAGGCGCATATCGAGAGGCGCTTTGGGATGCCGTGGCCTGAATCGGTGACAGGAAAACTGCGCGAGCAGATCCAGGTCATTCGCGCATTTTGGGACGCGTGGCAGAACGGCTCGAAACTCAACTTCCGCGGCGAGTATTACAAGATCACCTTGATGTCGCCCTTTTTCAATGCAGGCGCAATTAAGAATCCAAACATTCCGATCTACATTGCAGGCGTGAATACGGGGCTCGCCAGACTCGCGGGTGAATTGTGCGAAGGCTTTCACGCCCATCCGTTCAACAGCTCGCACTATATGAACGAGATCATCCTGCCCGCCATCGAAGAGGGTTTGCAAAAAAGCGGACGCAAACGCGGCGACATCACCGTTTCGATGACTCCCTTTGTGGCGACCACGCCCGAAGAAGTCGGTTTTGCGCGGATGCAGGCTGCGTTCTACGCCTCAACTCCCTCGTACAAATCCGTGATGGACCTGCATGGCTGGGGTGAAACTGCCGAGAAACTTTCTGGCTTCGCCGCCAAAGGCGAATGGCACGAAATGCCAATGCTCATCACCGATGAGATGTTAAATGAATTCTGCCTGATGACCACACAGGAAAACCTCGCCGATGATCTGAAGAAACGTTTTGATGGAATTGCAGACCGCATCACGCTCTACACACCGTTTGTTCCCGGTGAAAAAGATGCGTGGTGGAAGAATTTGGAAAAATCATTTAATCAGTAGGCTGAAAAGAGAATAATTTATGAACTTCAACGATTACCAACAAAAATCACGCGGCACCGCGAAATATCCCGCCATTGGGCACGCCGTAATCTACCCCACTCTCGGTCTGGTCAACGAAGCGGGAGAGGTGGCAGGCAAGATCAAAAAGATTTTCAGAGACAAGGACGGGGTCATCGGCGCAGCGGAGCGGGACGCGCTCAAAGCCGAACTTGGCGATGTCCTCTGGTACCTCGCCCAAACCTGCACCGAGCTCGAAATCTCCCTCGAAGACGTCGCCGAAGCCAATTTAACTAAACTTTTGGATAGGCAGGCGCGTGGTAAGATACAGGGAGATGGGGACAACCGATAAGTAGTTGAAAGTTCAAGGTCGAAAGTTGAGGGTCTAAAATGTTGTTTTTTACCACTTGCAACCTTAAACCTGCAACCTACAACCGAATCAGTAAGAAAACTCTAACCATTTTCAAACACGCACAATCCTGCTTTTTGGTAGAATCGTTTTCAGGAATTTAGGAGAAAAATTATGGCTGGTATGGAAAGATTTACACAGCGGGCACGGCGTGTGCTCAGCCTCGCTCATCAAGAAGCCGAGCGCGCCCGCCAAAACAGCATCGGAACCGAACACCTCCTTCTCGGATTAATGGACGAGGAAGGCGGCGTTGCAGGCCGTGTCTTGCGCGAACTTGGAATGACCTCAGAACGTGTCCGCGAAGTCGTGGCACGCGTTTCCGGCACCCCCACCACCTTTGACCCCGACCGAATCGAGCTCGCCCCCGAAACCCAGCAGGTCCTCGAATACGCTGTGGAAGAAGCGCGTCCCCTCGGACATCACTACATCGGCACCGAACACATCCTGCTCGGGCTTGTCCGCGTGGAAGCCACTGCAATGGAAGTACTGCGCCGCCTTGGTGTGACGCCGGACCAGATCCGCCGCCAAACCCGCCGCGTGCTGAATGAATCCGCCTCTTCCTCGCCGACACCTGCTGCCCCCACCCAGGGCGGACGCAACGCCCCGGCCTCTGGCAACAACCCCAAGACCCCCCTCGTTGACCAACTCGCCTCCGACCTCACCTCCAAGGCTGAGGAAAAGAAGCTAGACCCCGTCATCGGGCGTCAAATGGAAATCGAACGCGTCATCCAAATTTTGGCGCGCCGCACCAAGAACAATCCCGCCCTCATCGGCGAACCCGGTGTCGGCAAGACCGCCATTGTGGAAGGTCTCGCCCAGCGCATCGTCGAAGGTGACGTGCCCGCGCCGTTGATGAACAAGCGCGTGCTGCAATTGGATGTCGGCTCGCTCGTGGCTGGCACGATGTATCGCGGTCAGTTCGAGGAAAGACTCAAGCGCATTATCGATGAGTTGAAAACCTCAGGCGCGATCCTGTTCATAGATGAAGTCCACATGCTGGTCGGGGCAGGAGCCGCTGGTTCCTCCGTCGATGCGGCAAACATCCTCAAGCCTGCATTATCCCGCGGCGAATTACAGGTCATCGGCGCGACCACGCTGGACGAATACCGCAAGCACATCGAATCGGATGCTGCGCTTGAACGCCGTTTCCAACCTGTGCAGGTGGACGAACCCTCTGAAGAGGAAACCATTGCGATCCTCAAGGGCGTCCGCAGTGCCTACGAAGAACACCACCACCTTGTCATTTCAGACGAGGCGCTCGAAGCCGCCGCGCATCTTTCCTCGCGCTACGTCACCGAACGCTTCCTCCCCGACAAGGCGATCGACCTGATCGATGAATCCTCCTCGCGCGTGCGCATGTACAAGAGTCCCGCCGCCAAACATGCCAAGGACCTGTTCAGCCAGCTGCGCCAGGCGCGCCAAAACCGCGCCCTCGCCAACGAGGAAGGCAACAACGAAGAGATCAAAGAATGGGAAGAACGCGAGTCCGACCTCGGCCAGCAGATCGAACGCCTGCGCACCGGCTGGGATCGCGCCACAAGCCCCGTCGTCTCTGCCGAAGATATCGCCGAAGTCGTCTCCATGTGGACGGGCGTGCCGCTCATGCAATTGGCGGAAGCTGAATCAGAGCGCCTGCTCAAAATGGAAGATGAACTCCGCAAGGGCATCATCGGTCAGGAAGATGCGATCGTCGCCATCTCCCGCGCCGTGCGCCGTGCCCGTGCTGGTCTGAAAGACCCCAAACGCCCGATCGGTTCCTTCATGTTCCTCGGACCCACAGGCGTAGGCAAAACCCAATTGACCAAGACCCTCGCAAAGTTCATGTTCGGCAGCGAAGACGCCGCCATTCAATTGGACATGTCTGAGTTCATGGAACGCCACACCGCCGCCCGTTTGGTGGGTGCGCCTCCCGGATACGTCGGCTACGAAGATGCAGGTCAGCTCACCGAAGCCCTGCGCCGCCGCCCGTACTCCATTGTGGTCTTCGATGAGATCGAAAAGGCCCATCCCGAAGTCCACAACATGCTGTTGCAGATCATGGAAGAAGGTCACCTCAGCGATGCGAAGGGACGCAAGGTGGATTTCCGCAACGCCATCATCGTCATGACCTCCAACATCGGCGCGGATGTCATCAAGCGTCAGTCCAACCTCGGCTTCGCGTTGAAGCGCGATGAAGTCACCGAGGAAAAACTGTCCTACGAAGATATGCGCAAGAAGTTGAGCGAGTCGCTCAAGCGCGCCTTCCGCCCCGAGTTCATCAACCGTCTGGATGCCGTTGTCATCTTCCGCGCACTCAATAAAGAGGACATCCAAAAGATCGTCGCCCTCGAACTGGATAAGGTTGCCGAGCGCCTCAAGGAACATAACCTGGTGCTGACTGCCACGACTGAGGCATTAGCCTTCCTCGCAGAGCAGGGCTACGACTCCGAGTTTGGCGCACGTCCGCTGCGCCGTGTCATCCAGCAGAAAGTGGAAGACCCGCTATCCGACCGATTGCTCGCCGGTGAATTTATCAACGGCGATAACATCGACGTAAATATCAATGAAGACGGCGAGATCGCGCTCGATAAGACACACGAAAAACTCGCAGAGCCAAGTTTATAAGGAAAATCGCAGGGGCACAGCGGCGCTGTGCCCCTGCAGTTTGATATGACAAAACAGGAACTTTTCAAACAAGCCGATTACACCTTCCAACGCGGAAACCGTGAATTGGCGAAAAAATACCTCACCGAGTATCTGGCTGCCCATCCAAACGATGAAGCGGCGTGGATGCTCATGGCTCGCATCGAGGAAAAGAAAGAGGGGATCATCCAATGCTACGAACGCGTCATCAAACTCAACCCGAACAATAACGAAGCAAAGCTTGGGCTTGTGCGCATCCGCTCGAAAGCCAACCCAACCCTGCCCAAGCAAGGCGACTTCCAGTCGAATATCTGGCAGCCTGCCCCTGCAGCAAATAAAAATAAAATACGGATCGGCTTGTCAATTTTGGCAGCCCTTGCTTTATTTGCGTCCACCTCACTGGTTGTTGCGCGAAATAATCCAAATTCAAAGATGGCGCAGACGCTTGCGATCAATACCCCCGATTTGTACGTCGGCGCAGTTCTGGCGGATGACATTGCCCCGGAAACCCGCGCCCAGATCGGTGAAAGTTACCCGCAATATTCCCAACTAATGGACGTACTAATCACCTATGCCGTGGAAAATGCAAACAACGGTATGGAAGGCGCGCCTGAGCGCCCCGGCGCTGAGATCATAACCTCAGAGAATGCAGGCATTGAAGCAAAATCTGCATTTGAAAAGACCCTCTTCCAGCCCGGTGCATTGAACTCCGTCAGCATCACCGAACAACAGGTCACCTCATGGCTGGCAATGGGCATGAGCGGAACCCCAGACCTGCCCCTGAGCGATGTGCAGGTCTACCTGCGAAACGGAAAAGTACAAATTTGGGGCATGGTCACCGGGACGGAAGAATCCACCTCCGCCCTGATCGTTGGGACGGTTTCGATCGACGACAACAAGCAGCCTTATTTCACAATAGAATCCCTGCAGATCGGGCAACAGGTTGTGCCCAACCTATTGCTCACACAGGTTGAAAACTGGGTCAATCAATCCATACAGGATGCGATCGAAAAGAACATCCCCGGGCTGGAGTTGATGAATATCAACGTCACCAGCGGGATGATTTCCATCTCTGGAATGAGATAATCACCAAGAGATCGCCGCAAGGCGGTCTTTTTTTATCACCATCCATTAAGGATATTTTCACGTCACGCCGCATCTAATTCACAAGACCCTGCTGAAGCAGGACAAGACCCTGCTGATGCAGGACAAGAAGGAGAATGTATCATGAGCACAAATTATGAGACGATCACACTCGCCGGCGGATGTTTCTGGTGCCTGGAAGCTGTGTACGATGAAGTGAAAGGTGTGATTTCAGTGGAGTCTGGTTATGCCAATGGGCATGTCACCAACCCCACCTATCGCGCCGTTTGTAATGGAGATACGGGTCACGCCGAAGTGGTGCAGGTCAAATTTGACCCGAGCATCATCACCCTGCGCGACCTGCTCAACATTTTCTTCACCATCCACGACCCGACTACATTGAATCGTCAGGGTGCGGATGTCGGCACGCAGTACCGTTCGGGCATCTACTATCACAGCGAGGATCAGAAAGAGGTGGCAGAGCAAGCCATCCGTGAGTTGGAAGCGCAGAAGGTCTGGGGCCAGGCCATCGTCACCGAAGTGGAATCGCTCAAGGATTTCTACATCGCCGAAGACTATCATCAGGAATATTTTGTACGCAATCAATTCCAGCCCTACTGCATGGCGGTGGTTGCGCCGAAGGTTAGCAAATTCCGAAAACACTTCTTGGAATTATGGAAGAAACAGGCGGCGTAGTTAAGAGATGACAGTCACCTTGAAGGTGACTGTCATCTAAATCAATGGGGATTTTAATTTGTTATACTCATAAACCTATGACCGAGAGCAAGACACCCAACTTTTATATCCGCGACCTGCCCATCTACGGCGACGCGATTCTCGCGCCCATGGACGGGTATTCCGACTGGCCCTTCCGCTCGCTGTGCCGCGAACTTGGTTCTGCCATGAGCTACACCGAGTTCATCAAAGTGGAGAAGATTCTCAGCAAATCGAAACAGCCCGCCAAACGGATGTATTTCAACGAACCCGAGCGCCCGATCACCTTTCAAATCTACGGCGAAGACCCAGACCTGATCCTTGAAGCCGCGCTGAAAATTCAAGAGAATAATCCCGATGTGATCGACCTCAACATGGGCTGCCCCGCCAAAACCATCGCAGACCGCGGCGCGGGCGTGGGCATGATGTCCTCACCATTGCGCATTGCACGCACGTTTCGTAAATTAGTGAAACATTTGCGCGTGCCTGTCACTGGCAAGATACGCCTTGGCTGGGACAGAAACAAAAATTACAAACTCATCGCCCGCATTATCGAAGAAGAGGGCGGCTCATTGGTTGCCGTCCACGGACGTACGAAGGAGCAACGCTACGCAGGCAATGCCGATTGGGACGCCATTGCAGAAGTCAAATCGCTGGTGAAGATTCCCGTCATCGGCAGCGGCGATGTAAAAACCGTAGCGGATATTGACCGAATGAAAGCGCATGCCAATGTAGATGCCGTGATGATCGGGCGCGGTGCCATCCCCAACCCGTGGATCTTCTCACGCCTCGACCGCGACCAGGTTCCACCGGAGATGGTCAAAGCCACCATCCGCAAGCACCTCGCCCGCAGCGTCGAATTCTACGGCGACGAAGACGGCTCGCGTCTTTTCCGCAAGAACGCCGTGCAATATGTGATGATGCAACACCTCACCCGCGACGAACGCAAGGAAATTCTCAAGTCGCGTCCCTCTGCCGAGTTCCTTGAACTGCTCGAAAAGATCTACGACTCGCCGATGCTTCAGACTACCTTATAATCATCCCATGCTTCTAGACCTCCCCCTCATTCTCGAAACGCGGCGCAATCACGCGCTCGAACATGCCACCATCCATTTGCTCTCGCGCAAACACGCAGGCAAACGCATGGCGGGACATTCCAACCCGACTGGCTTCTTCCTGCTCGGCGACCTGACCACCCAACAAATTTGGGAATCCGCCACCGAAGCACACACACGACTCAACTCCGGCGAAAGCGGATTGGCAATTCACCCGGGCTGTGGAACCAACATGGCGACCACGGCGCTTCTTTCTGGAACGTTGGCTTGGTTACCGCTTCGAGGGACAAAGTCTACGCTGTGGCGTCTCATGCTTATTCCGCTGGCATTGCTTTTTGCGCTTGTCGGTTACAGCTTAAGCAAACCGCTCGGACCGTGGCTTCAGGAACATGTCACCACCGAAGCGAATCTTGGTAATCTGCAGATCGTGGATATTGTGCCTGTCCGCAAGGGCGTTCATCGAGTGATCACAAAATAAATCATGTCGCTGCGAGGAACGAAGCAGCCTCCTGCTCAAGGGAATCGCTTCGTTGGGAAGAATGCCCTCCTCGCAATGACATATAAATTACCATGCCAACCACCTTCCTCCTTTACGGCAACGACGAATTTGCCATCACACGCAAACTCAAGGATTTCGAGTCCGAGTTCAGCGACCCCACCACGGCAGACATGAACACGACCCGTCTCGAAGCGCGTTCGATGACCGAGAATGATCTCAACAATGCGGTCAATGCCATGCCGTTCCTCGCGCCAAAGAGATTGGTGTTCATTGCATATCCATCTGCGAAATACAACAAACCCGATACCCGCAAAAAATTTCAAGAATTTTTAGAGAAAGCGCCAGACACGGCGAAAGTAGTTTTGTACGACACGGTTGAAAAAGCCAAAGATGCCGAAAAGCATTGGTTGGTCAAATGGAGCGAGAAGCACAAGCCGCATGTCAAAATGCAAGCCTTCTTCCTGCCGCAGCAACGTGACATGCCCGGTTGGATCATCAATGAAGCCAAGAAGCAAGGCGGGCAGATCGAACCTGCCGCGGCCGCCCGTCTCGCTGAGATGACCGGTGTGGATACCCGTCAGGCGGGGATGGAACTCTCTAAACTGCTGGCGTATGTCAACTGGGAGCGACCCGTGCGCGGGTCCGATGTGGAGGCGGTTTGTATCGTCACATCCCAACAAAGCGTGTTCGATTTTGTCGATGCTTTATCACAGGGCAATGCCAAAACGGCGCAGAAATTATTGCATCGGCTTTTAGAAAATGAAGACCCATTTTCCCTGTGGGGTATGGTCGTGCGTCAATTTCGATTGCTGATTCAGGCGCGTGAAATTTTGGATGGGCGTGGAAACAAGGACGATGTGGCGCGCGCATTGGGTGTGCATCCGTTCGTGGCGGAAAAGACCACCGGGCAGGCTGTCCGCTTTTCGATGGAAGCGCTTGAAACCATTTACCGCCGCCTTTTGAGAATCGATGAGCAGGTAAAAACAAGCCAGATCACACTGGACCTGGCTCTCGATACACTGGTGGTTGAACTGGCGCGCTAGCCGATGAACGTCAGACCACGGGCGATGAAAATTGTCTGTGGTCTTTTTTATTTAATAGAATGTCGTCCTTAACACGGGTTGGAACAATTCCTTGCGGTGAGTGCAAACCGAATCGATCTGACACAAAGCACATTCGGGTTCGGTCATTTCGGGGCAGCGTTTGCGCGCGCCGAAGAAGAACCAATCCACAGCGCCGGTGGATTTGCCAGACAACGCCACCACTTCTTCAATGGCGCGATAAGCGGTGAGGCGGATCGCCCATTCGTCGGCGGGGGAGATCAGTTCACGGTTTGTGATCTTCGTTTTCAATTCTTCATCGAGAATATCCACCAAGCCCACGCGCAGGCATGAGCGCATTAGATGATAGTCGATGACGGGTTCCACTTGCTCGCCATCGGCAAAGGTCAAAAACGATTCGGGGCGTTGGTTAAGGATGAGTGCGAGCAGTCCGCTTTTTTTGCGGAGCGGGTCTTCTTTGTATCCGCCAACGTTGTCGAGGATGGAGATGAGAGTCGCTAACGGCGTGGCAGAGGCTTGGGCTTTTTGCAACACAGTTTCCGGCGTGAGATGAAGCGCAAGCATATCCCGCCCGTAGGCATTCGCCATTTCCAGATGCAAGTCCAGCGCGGGCATAGGATCGCTTCCATCATCCGCTTTGAAGATTTCGAGCAACTCGGCGCGACTCAAATTTGCCTGACGGGCAGGGGAACAAAAATCCGCATCAGACTCAAGCCGACGCTTGTATGCGTCGAACAAATAGAATGCGCCCTTTTGGCTGACTCCGCCAAGCGGCGCAACGAGCGGCGTGTGATAGCGATTGTTCTGTTCGTTCCAAAAACTGAACTGCTGCAACGTGACCGCGAAAAAATAATCGAGCGACTTGGGGTGATGCGCGGGTGGAAGCTCGGGGCTGATGAAGTTGAAGGGCGAGGCTTCATCGAGCGCGGCAACCATTTTGGAAATTCTTTGAATCTGGGTTGGATTGGTCTGCGCTTTGGGGCTGGCTGGAATTTCAGGCGCGGGCTCGTTGAACAACAACGCGGTGGGACCAACATGCGCGATCATCTGCGCGGCGAGCGGAATGGCGTGCTGCGCCGCCATGATGGGATGCTTGCCCTGCACGAGATACGCCAGCGTCGCGCCGCAAAATGTATCGCCCGCGCCAGTGGGGTCAAGTTCGGTAGTGGGCACAGATGGAATGAAGGTTTTGTGATTACCTTGAATGACACAAGCGCCGTCCGCGCCGAGGGTGATGAATAATAGTTTGCTTGCTTCGGTGTGCGCCGCTTCGAGCGAGCCAAATAAGCCGATGGCTTCGCTTTGATTCATGAAGAAGATGTCGGTGTTCTTCATAATGCTGCGGACATGCTCGGGCGACTCGTTGACGCTGATGAGATACGTGCCAGCAGAGATTTTCTTTGCCCCACGATTTCGACAGACTTCAACAAAACTCAACTGCTTTTGTGCATTGCCGAGCGGAACGATGTGAATGCAATCATATTTTGAAAGATCATTAGGCAACATCTCTGGCGTAAGCGTGGACTCTGCGCCGAAGGTCGCTTTGAGGTACTCGGTCTTGCCGCCGCGTTGGGAAATTTCAAAATGCGGCAGACCATCTTCTGGGTCAACGATAGGACCCAGCCATTCGGTGAGTCTGTCCGCGATGGGTTGCAGAACATCGGGAATGGGATTTGGATTGGGTGCAAAAAGTGAAACGTTTGATCCGCAGCGGTGAGCCGCCATGGCGGTGTACATCCCTGCGCCGCCCGCAGAGGGGACGGTTTGGGAATCGAGATGGAGGATGTCGGTGGAGGTTCCGCCGATGATGAGGAGGGTCATAGGAGTGATGAAGGGTGAATTAGGAAGGATGAATATTGAACCGTAGACGATGGACGCTAGACCATGGTCTACCGTCCTTTTTTAGAACATTGCGGCTTGTTTCGGAATATCGTCTTCGTTCGCGCCGCTCCAGCCGAACTTTTTCAAGTCCACTCGGTCTTTCGCGTCGAAGACTATGCCTTCCGCTTCAAGCAGCGGACGTTGTCTTTCCGCGCCGGGGCGTTCGCTGATCTTGCCTTGCGAGTTGATGACGCGCTGCCACGGCACATCATCGGGACAATTTGCCATCGCGCCGCCGACCCAGCGCGGAGCAAACGCGGCGTAGGCTTCGATCTCCACGCCATTGGGCGAGGGAATCATTTTGGCGATCTGCCCGTAGGTGGCGACTTTTCCGCGCGGGATGAGGCGGGCAATTGCCCAGACTTGTTCGTAGAAGGCTTGCGGATTGGGAGGAGAAGAGAAGGAGGGCATTGGAGTTCCTTTCTTGAAGACGGACCATAGACGATTGACGATGAAGGCGATGGTCTGTGTGGTCTGTCGTCCAAATCACTTTCCATCCCAGCCATATTTTTTCATATCAATGCGTCCTCTGGGGTTGAATGGGACGCCCTCATCATACAACATGAGTCTGTGACGTTTCGCCTCCAACCCGTCCCGTTCTGTGATCTCACCCTTTGAGTTGACCACCCGCTGCCACGGCACTTCGTTGGGGCTGGCGGCGACAGCATTGCTGACCCACAACGCGCCGAATTCTGCGAAGGTGGCTTCGTCCACATCTGCGGGCGGGGGCAGCATTTTGGCGATCTGCCCATACGAGGCGACTTTTCCGCGCGGGATACGGGCGACAATATTCCAAACTTGGGCGAAGAAGGCTTGTGGGTCTGGGAGAGTTGGGATTTCGGGCATGGGGATTCCTTGTTGTTTGAAGGTTACAGGTTGAAAGTGAAAGGTCAGTAGGGCTACCGTTTGGCGAGGTATTTATAAAAGAGGGCTTGCCTTACATTGGCGACAAAGTTCTGCGAAAGCTGGTCTGTCATGAACTTCAAGGTCGGGATGCCGTCCGCAGTGAGAGAGGCGGGATGTTCATATTCAGGGGCGACCGGCGGCGCGAGGCGGGTCACAGGTTCGATGACGGCTTCAATTTTCTGATCATCGTCGAGAACAAAATAATATTCATACGTTCGATGGATGGAACGGTTGATCTCGTAGAGCGGGGTGAGGGAGCCGAGGAGAAGAAGAGCAAGTAATGAGTACCGAGTAATAAGAGAAGAAGATTTGTTGAAGATGGTTTCACCTGTCAGCAGCATGAGATAAAAGAGCGGGGCGGTGGAGGCGCGCATGACGAAGTCACGGTCACTGCCGAGTTGGATGAAGGGGATGAGGGCGAGAAGAATCCCAGTGACGATCCAACGCGGGTCGCGGTATTTGGATGGGGCAAGGATGATCCAGAGAATACCGCCTTCCAGCAGGAAGAAGGCCAGAAACTTATCAAGAGGAAGAGATTGAAAACCACGTGACTGGGCGGCGGTGTTGGAAGTGAAGAAGAAAGAGGAAAGAAGAAAGACGATGACGGCAGAGATGAGAATTTCCCAGTGAATATTTTTGAAAGGGGCTTTGAAGTCAGTTTGTTTGATGAGTTCGATGAGAACATAGGGTAGAAGCCCCACCGAGGCGAGGGGGGCGAAGAAGAAGCAGAGAGTCCAGAATAAGATTATGTCGTTGCGAGGGAACGAAGTGAACGAAGCAACCTCCTTCAAATGTGAGGATTGCTTCGTCGCCGCTTCGCCGCTCCTCGCAATGACAGAAATAACCAACCACGCAGGAATTGCCTGATTGAAGACCCAAAACAATTGAGTAGTGAACGATGAGTATTGCAAATTCCCTGCCCAGGTTTCGAGGTGGGTAATGGGCGGCAGAATAGTTGGGTAGTCTTGCGGAAAAAAAAGCACGCCGAGAATGTCGAGCCCGCTGAAGAAGATGAGGAGCAAGGTGGCTTTGAGGGCAGATGCTTTGAGGGCAGAGGCGAGGTGGTAAGTAACGAGCAACAAGCCAATGAGTGACCAGACAAAAAGCACGAAGTTTGCGGCTTGCCAGCCAAAGAGTTTCCCGACCCATGCATAAGGGAGCCAGAAGCCGACATAATAGACCAGCATCTTGACAGGTCCGCTTTCGGGTTGGGCGTAGTAGACAGGCCAGTTGAAATTGATCAGGTCACGCAGGATGACGTTGCGCCAATTATGGTCCCAGTTTTGAAAGGCGTAACCGCCGATGCCGGAGAGGAGTAGCCAGAGGATGGTGAGCAGTAACCAGTAACCAGCGTTCAGTGAAAAGTTAAAAGTGGCTGATCGATAATTGGTAAATAGTAATTTATAGAGAGCAAAGAGCAGAATGATAGCAAGCGGAATGGCAATGGTGAGGCGAACCCAGCCAAAGAGGAAAAGGATAAAGGGCAGGACGAGGTATAGAATGGAGAGGCGCTTCATGTGGAGACGATGGACGATGGACGATTGACCATGGTCTATGGTCGGTGGTCTATCGTCGTTCGTAAATAATGTAATCTTCACGTTCCATTGTAACGGAATACCGCTCATCCAGAAACGCGCGCAGTGCGGGGAATTCGCGGCTGGTGCCTTCACCGGAAACCCATGGCTTGTCTATTGCCACAACTTCGATGATAAAGCGCGGCTCTGCTCCCTGCAATTGGTTCATGAAATCTGCACGCAGAGATTGGATATATGTTTCTGAAACGTGATGATAGAAATAAAAATCAAACACATATGAAGTGGCGATCGGCGCGCGCGTTTCGAGCATGGCAAGCAATGTGCCGCCTGTCCAATCCAATGACTGAACTTCGTCACCTGCTTCAAGATTCTTTTCGATGTAGCGTGAGATTTCCACAGCGCGGTCGGTGGAGGTGGCGATGGGTTTTCCTTCGATCTGGCGGATAAAGGTTTGCGATGGGCGAATGGCTGCGAGAACAGTAACAAGCAACAAGGAAGAAGTAATAAGTGAGAAGTGAGAAGTTTTGAATTGCGGATGAAAATCAGAAGATAAAGCCAGCGAGGCGGTGAGGATGATCGTGTAAATAAAGGGGATGTAATGATACGGGAAGAACTGTCCAGACAAGGCGGGGTAGACGGCATAGACAATCGTCAGGCTCGCAAGGAGATATATCTGACGATTACGATGAAGATACAAACCAACACCCGCAGGGATAAGCCAAACCGCGCTTCCACCCAAACGCCAAATCTGATTCAACAAAAATGACATTCTCTCCGCTGATGAAGTGACTTCCATGTTGCCGTTGATCTGGGAATATAGCGGCCAGTAATTGAGAGCAATTTCAAAAAATGGGATTAGTGCATTGTTAAGAGCCAGCCAAATGCCGATAAGTGAAACTGGAATCAAAAATCCAATCGTGGCAGGGAAGATGCTCGTCCATGCGGATCTTGGCAGGGATAAGCCAAGGCGTTGACGAATGTCTGCAATGTCAAAGAGCAGAAAGGGGACAAGTCCGAGCGCGGCGTGGGGCTTGATGACTGCCGATAAACCAAAGAGCATGCCGAGGCTGAGACGATGCTTGAGAGTCAGAGAGTCGCGCAATCCTATTAAGAGCGATAAAGAAATAAAAATGAGTAACAGATATTCGCGTTGAAGTGCAAGTGTTGGACCGCCTTGTAAATATTTCAGCCCGAAGAGAATACCGCCTGCAACGGCTGGCAGCCTGCCAAAACGGCGCATGGCAAAATATGTAATGACGATGAGTGCGGCGAGGATGAACAGGTCAAGAATGCGCAAACGGACGGGACCGAAATTACTGACAGCACCAAGCAGGTAATAGGCAATGAAACTGCCTGGCATTTGGAAGTCGTAAAAATCAAGATAGGGGATTTTCCCGTTTTGCATGAGGAAGGCTTCATATAAAAGTGGTGCTCCATCATGCGCGATGGGCCATTGAAGCGAGAATGCCGCCTGTGCGATCAACAAGGCGGCAAGCAGAATGAGAACAAAGGTAGTGATACGCTTCATGTTACTTGTAAATGACCTTGAAGCGTTCACAGATCAACGGCATATCTTCCGAGAAATTCCTGCCGATCTTTGCAAGCACACGCGAGAAAAATCTTGTATGCGCCTCACGCCAGTATTGGAGCGTACGATCACCTTCGCCTTCTGAATATGCAAATTCTTCGTCCACTTCATTGAAACGGCGCTGGGTGACTTCGGTGGTCTCAATAATGCAGATGGGTTCGTCTGCACCGTTCAGGGTAATGGAGATCAAACCAACTTCAGGAATCGGGTTTCCCTCTGCCTCCCACTCCCAAAGCGCGGAGCAAGTGCCTGTTTTGACCCCGTTGACGATCAGTGCGCCAAGTTCATCCGCCAGTTGGGGATTATCGCCAAAGGCTTCCGCGACGTATGTTCTTCCATGATAGGAAGAATCAGAGGGCTGTGTCGCAAGAAAATCATTCCAATAGGTTTCGATGGCCGAAACGGTCATTCAACAAACTCCCCACCGACGATCTCACGCTCGATCAATTTGCGGTCTGCTGTGAACTTGAAGATCGTCTCCACCTGTTGAAAACATTTCTTATCGCCCATCAACACTTTGCGGGCGTAATATACATCGCCGCCTTTTTCATATTCCACACTGGGATCGTTGTCCAGATCCACACGCCCTTCGATGATCTCACCGCAGCGACGGCATTTCACGGTGAATGTGTAATAGCGCTTTTCAGGCTTGGCGGGTCCGCCAAATAATTTCTTGAGGAAGTTCATGATTTATGCCCTTTCTCCCCTTCATACCCGTACAACTCAACCTTGAATGCAGCAAGCGAACGGTTGATATCGGTGATAAAAATGATCAATGATGCGATCAACGACGCCATACACACGATAAAGATCAGGGTGAGCAGCCATGCATCTTCAATGCCGAACAAGGCGGTGATAAACAGGACGATAATGAGCAGCGCCGCGCATAACAAACTGACCGCCGCAAAAAGAATCGACCAGCGAATCAAACGCGCCTGGCTCCAAAGAATATCGATCTGTGCAAGGATCTTCTGACGTTGCGGCCCGCCTGTTGCCTCAGAGAGTGCCAACAGATTACGGGCACGGTCGATCACACGTGAGAGGCGGTTGGTCATGCTCAACAAAAGCAGCCCCACACCCGAGATCAGGATCACAGGTCCAATGGCGGTTTGCAGAACAGGAATGAGTTCCCCGATCGTAGTCATTAGAATTTCCACTTCTTCAAAACATCCATTGCCCGCACATGTGTCAAATCCAATTGCAGCGGCGTGATCGAAACATAACCCTGCGCAAGCGCACCAAAATCCGTGCCATCTTCGGCAATCCCTGTTGGGGCTTCGCCGCCGATCCAATAATACGGCTTGCCGCGCGGGTCACTGCGCACATCGAGCGCATCACGATACACACGCAGCCCCTGTCGTGTGATCATATATCCTTTGAGTTCAGATTCAAAAAGATATGGCACGTTGACGTTCAAGACGACACCATCAGGCAAACCATCCGCAAGGACCTGCTCAACGACTCGCTTCGCGACTACAGCGGCAGTTGCGTAGTCCAGTGGGCCTTTGTGTCCCTCAGGCGAATCCAGCGAAACCGCAACACCTCTCACGCCTGCAATGACCGCTTCCATCGCAGCGGTGACCGTGCCTGAATACGTCACATCATGCCCGATGTTGGCATTGGGATTGATGCCCGAAACAACGATGTCGATCTGTTCTTCTACCAAGCCGAGCAATGGCAAAGCGACGCAATCTGAAGGCGCGCCATCCGATGCAAATGCGGACGTACCATCTGCAAGAATAACTTCCTTCACACGCAAGGGACGTTCCATTGTTTTCACATGTCCCGAAGCGGACCAGTTCTTATCGGGAGCAAAGACGGTTACTTTGCCAAGTTTGCGCATTTCCTGCGCGAGCGCGAGAAGTCCGGGCGCGGTTACGCCGTCGTCGTTGGTGACTAGTATATGCATGGGTTCGATTTCCGATTTTAGATTTGAGAGTAGGGGCGACCCGCCCTTATCATTCAAGGTATCTTTTTAATATTGAAGGGTCGCCCTTACGATTATAACGCCATGCACAGGCAATAATAAACGCCCTGCAGTGAACAGAGCGTTTATGGTCCATCGTCTATCGTCCGTGGTCTACGGAATGAACATCACCAACGCGGTCAATACCGCTCCCACCAGCGTGCCTTTCACGATAACCTTCATCGCCTGCCAGCGGATCTTCCTGACTTCCTTTTGGTCTTCGATCATTTCTTCCTTGTACGAAGTAAGACGCGCACCGCGCGCCGCGAGAGCTACTCAGGTTTTATCGAGCGCTTGAAAAATGGACGAAGCACCCGCCGAAAACATAAAGAAAAGCGGTAAGCGCCAAGCCTTGTCCGCGCCGAGCAGGAGCAGGGCTGCCAAAATGACCAAGCCGAAAACGATCTGCAGCATGCCAAATTGCATGCGTTTTCGGCGTTCTCTCGGGCTGATATTGGCTATACAAACGTCAGCAGGTTCATTGCCATCGGGATTCAAGGTGATTTTGGGGGTCGAATCGGAAAATTGGGCGAGCATAAGGTGGGTGTCCTCTCTTGGTTGGCATAGAGACGACCCAAATCCTATAATTCATACGGGGAATAAAAAAGACCGCAGACTTTCGTCCACGGTCTATCACCCATTCTCCACAATCTATTTGACTCGCAACACCACTCCATTTTGGGATGGATCGTGCAGAAGCAAGCCGTCTTCGGTCTGGTTGTAGGAAATGCCAGACTTTTCCACTCTGGCAACCACTTCGTCTAATGCGGACTGATTCGGGAAATCCACTGTGAAATGGCGCAAGCCTACTGCGTCGGCGGGGGGAGGAGGCGCACCCTCTCCCTGCCAGGTGTTGAGTCCGAGGTGGTGATGGTATCCGCCTGCCGAGACGAACGCCATGTGGAATTCCTTGGCATGCCCCATGATGTCGAAGCCGAGTATGCCGTGATAAAAGTCCAGCGCTTCGGGGATGTCGCGCACATGCAAATGGACATGTCCCATTTTTGTTTCGATCGGGATGGGCGCATCAACACGGTCATCATCCTTGAGATTCTTGAAAAACGCTTCAACATCCAGCGCTTCGCGTCCATCGCTCCAACGACCGTCTGCCCAGCGGGTTTCGTATTCGCCGTCCTTCAATGTCCACGAGCCGTCTTCGGGGGATTCGCAATACAGTTCGATGCCATTGCCTTCGGGGTCGTCGAGGTAGGTGGTCTTGGTCATGACATGGTCGGTCGGCGAGTTGCGGACCTTCAACGCAAACAGACGCGCCATTGCAATGGCAAGCTCACGGCGGTTCGGGAAGAGCACCGCAAAATGATACAAGCCCGTCACCCCGCGATATTTTTTCAGGTTCGCTTCTTCAGTGAGACGAATTAATTCGCGCTCGCCTGTGCCGAGGGCAGCGCTCTGTCCCTCGCGCCAGTGAAGTTTGAATCCCATTGCCTTTTCGTAGAACAGGATCTGATTCTCAAGGTTGGCAACGGTCAGGGAAACAGGACCAACTTCCGTGGCGGGGTGAAGCGAAAATTCCTGAAGCGTGTTTGGATGCGTCATCATATTTACCTCTAACGTGGAGTCCGATGTCATATGGCATCGGACTCGATTGTACTTTATGATTTAAGAAATCACATTCAAAGCCAATGCGCCCTCGGCAGCCTCAAAGCCAACTCTTTTATGAGTGCCATCGCAGAAGGGTTTGTTGGCAGATTGACCACAGCGGCAGAGCGCAACCATCTTTTCAACAGTTTTGGTGTTGCCTTCTGCGTCGGTGAACGTGAAGTTCCCGGCGATCAGATAGGGTCCGCTTTTGGAAGCCTTGATTTCGAGATTTTCAGACATGGTGTTGTAACTCCTTGAAAAAAAATTAGGACAGGGCAAAACGCCCGTATGCCACAAATATGGATAAAGCAA
>VGOX01000007.1 GCA_016875755.1 Chloroflexota bacterium | reverse complement strand
AGAGGAAGTCGGGAATGTTGAAGATGTTGTTCTTCTTGAAGACTTCGTCGGCTTCGGGGGTGGTGGGACCATTCGCACCTTCGGCAACGATGCGGATGCCCTTGGACATTTTCTTGACCGTATCAGCATTGACCTGTCCTTCGAGCGCGGCAGGGATCAACACATCGGCTTCGAACTCGATCCATTTGTCGCCATCGCTGACTTCGTAGCCCGAATCCATGGCTTTCTTCTTGTCGATGGTTCCGTATTCATCCGCGATGGAAAGCAGGAAGCGCGGGTCGATGCCGCCTTTCTTGCTGTAGGTGTAGGCCTTCTTGTCGTGACGGTCATAGCAGGAGACGCAAGCGACGGAGCCGCCGAGCATTTCAACGAAGCCGATCGCCGCATATTGTGAAACGTTGCCAAAGCCCTGCAGCGCCGCAACGGATTTCTTTGAGTCCATGCCGAGGTGTTTCATGGCTTCGCGCACGGTGTAGATCACGCCGTAGCCCGTGGCTTCGGTGCGTCCGAGAGAGCCGCCGCCGCCGAGGGGTTTGCCGGTAAATACGCCGGGGGTGTATTGACCAACGAGGCGCGAATATTCGTCCATCATCCAGCCCATCATTTGGGGGGTGGTGCCAACATCCGGAGCGGGCACGTCATTGCGCGGACCAATGTTCTTCCACATGGCACGTACCCAGCCGCGGCACAATTCTTCTTTTTCACGAACCGAAAGCGTGGAAGGGTCAACAATGATGCCGCCCTTACCACCACCGAGCGGAATATCCGCCACGGCGCATTTCCAGGTCATCCAGGTTGCCAGAGCGCGGACGGTGTCCATCGTCTCGGCAGGGTGGAATCGGATACCGCCTTTGTTGGGACCGCGTGAGTCGTTATGCTGAACGCGGAAGCCTTGAAAGACCTTCAAAGAACCATCGTCCATGCGCACAGGGATGCGGAAGGAATATTCACGCATCGGCCAGCGCAGCACTTCCGAAACACCGGAATCGAGCTTGAGCTGTTTAGCGACGCCGTCGAACTGTTTCTGCGCCATTTCAAAAGCATTGATCTGTCCTGACATGTCATTCTCCTAAGTAGGTTATAGAGAAAAATATAAGCGGGCACCCCGGACGGGGTTGCCCGCTTTACACACGATGTATGTACGCCTGCTGTGTCATACGATTAATCCTATAAATCACAATCGCCACCAAACTTTACACGATTATTAAACACGCGTCAATATGACAAAAATCCGCTAATTTTCGGTAAAAAATGACGGATTCTGATGAATATAACCCCGTCCATTCGTGAAAGGTTGCGCTAATCGAATTTCGGACGACGCTTCTCAAAGAATGCCGCCACACCTTCACGGTGCTCTGCTGATTTACCCGCGGCATCTTGCAGGATGCCTTCATAGTTCAGAACATCCTCCAGATTGGGGAGGATCGCCTGATTGAACGCCTTCTTCCCTGCCGCAAACGCCTCACGCGGACCTCGAGCCTGCTCCTCCGCCCACTGCCTGACCATACGCTGGAAGTTGAATCCGCCCACTTTGTTGACCATGCCCCACTGATGTGCCTCCCATGCGGTGATGGGTTTATTGCTGTAAAAATATTCCTGTGCGCGCCCCAAGCCAATGTACTTGGGCAAAAAGAGCGAGACGCCCGAATCAGGTGCAAGCGCAATGCCGCTGAACCCCACCACAAAATAAGCCGTGGACTTAGCGATGCGCAAGTCACATGCCAGCGCAATTCCAAATGCCGCGCCTGCACAGGGTCCATTCACCGCCGCGATGACAGGTTTGCCCATCCGCCGAATTTGCAGGATGAGCGGGTTGTAGGTCTTGTCCAAATGCTCGCGGTAGGAAATCTCCCCGCCGCCTTTTTTCATCTCGCCAATATCCTGCCCAGCACTGAAGACCTTGCCAGCGCCCGTGATGACCACACACTTTACCTGCGGGTCACGCTCAGCTTCGGTGAGGGCATTTTGCAGGGCGGTGGTCATTTCGTAGTTGAAGGCATTGGCGCGTTCGGGGCGGTTAAGTGTCAGAATAACAGAGCCAGCATGGAGCGAGGAAAGAAGCGTTGTCATTTGAGTCAAAAAAGGTGACAGTCACCTTTGAGAGTGACTGTCACCTAATTCCTTTCTATTCGTCTGGAAAATCGTCGATCTGGTCGTCGTCGCCGGCGTCCATTTCGTATTCCACCGTTTCACCGTCGAGGTACACCCACAGAAGCAACATGTGTCCTTCGGGGGTTTCCACATTGCGGGCGGCGAGGATGGGCGCGGTTTGTTCGAGCCCCATCTCGTTGCGGTAGTGCAGGTGGATGGAGGTTTTGTTATGCCAGGCGGTGTAACAGCGTTGCACCAGCGCGGGTCCGTTAAAGGTGCGCAGGCGGGTAAGGGCAGGCACGGAGAGAGTCGGGCTTTCGTTCAAGCCCATTGCCCAACCGTCGTTGACGTGCTCGAAGATCGGGGGTGGTCCTTCTATGATTGTGATTTTGTCTTCCATAAGTTTACCTATACGGTGGGAATATACCACAACTGCATAAGCGAATCATTTCAGAAATTTATCAGAATCCCCGACAGGACAAATGGGCTAGTGGACGATGACCCACGAACAATGGGGGTTTTACCGTCTACGGTCCACAGTCTACCGTCTTATAATTGCCCCATGCCAAAACTGACCCCAAAGATCATTCTCGAAGGCACACGCCTGACCTTCAAAACTGACATTGCCTTTGCGCTCAACGAACATCCGCGCATTGTAGGACCGCGCAAATACCGCTATCACTCGCCGCTGATCTCGGGCGAATGGTGCGCGTTCACCAACTTCCCCTGGGGGCGCGGATTGATCAACTTCGAGCCGCAGGAGGAAGCGCTGGCGATGGAAACCTACGCAACGTGGGTCAAGCTCTTCGAGTTGCAGCGCTATTATTCATGGATCATCGACCGCTTTCATCTCTCCACGCGCATGTATCAATTGAATACCTACCAAAAGGATTATGACTTCCGCTGGCTGGAGGAACGCCTGTTGCCGCTCAATTTTCGGCTGGTCTTGCTGACCCGTTCCCCAGAATCTTTCGCTGCAGCCCGTGCAGAACGGCTGAAAGTGTCTGGGAATCCGTCCCAATATGATGACTTGAATCTGTTTATCGAGGAACAGAAACTCATCCGCAAAATGTTCGCTGAATCGCTTCTCCCCAAACTGGAAATTGACATCTCCGACAACGACATTCCCGCCGCTGTTGAAAAGATCGCCGACTGGATGGAATCCACAGGCGGGTTGTCCATGTCCTAATACATCTCATGCAGGCTGTACCCATACAATATTGCAACTCTTTTTTCTTGCATCCACCCCTTTGAATAGGTATACTTGCGCGCATGGCTACCCCAGAAAAAATCGGACGTTATGAAATAAAAGATGAACTCGGACGCGGAGGCATGGCAACCGTCTATCGCGGATATGACCCGCGCTTCGAGCGTGAGGTTGCCATCAAACTCCTGCCGCCTGAAATGTTGCACGCCGACCCGCAATTCCGTGTGCGTTTCGAGCGTGAGGCGAAGATCATCGCCCAGTTGGAGCACCCCTCCATTGTGCCGGTGTACGACGTGGGAGAAGAGAACAACCAGCCCTACTTCGTCATGCGCTACATGAGCGGAGGTTCGCTTTCCGAACGCATCAAGGCGCAGACCTATACAATCGAAGAAGCCGTAAAAATTCTAGAACAACTCGCGCCAGGGCTGGACGAAGCGCACACCAAAGATATTGTCCATCGTGACCTGAAACCGGGCAACATCCTGTTCACCAACAAGGGTGTGCCGCTCATTTCCGATTTTGGGATTGCCAAATTTACGCAGGGAGAGGCAGGCAATGTAACCGGCAGCGCCATCATTGGTACACCGTCCTACATGGCTCCCGAACAGGCTTCCGGCGAATTGGTGGACGGGCGCACCGACATCTATGCATTTGGCGTCATCCTCTACGAAATGCTCACGGGGCAGCAGCCATATCAGGCAGATACCCCGCTGGCAATTGCGATCAAACACATCACCGAACCTGTGCCGCGTATTTTGGAAGCCAACCCGGGCCTGCCCAACTGGATGGAGAAGGTCATTTCCACTGCGATGGCAAAGAACAAGGATGACCGCTTCTCGACCGCTGTGGAGATGGTCGAGACCATCAAGGCGTTCATGCGCGGCGAGTCTGTGCCGACGATCGTCAAACACAATCAAGCCACACTCAAGGTTTCACCATATAACAAAACGGTTGTTACCCAAAAGCCGAAACGGAGTTTTATACCTGCGGTTATCGGCGGGATTCTTCTGCTGGCACTGCTTGGGGGTGGATACTTATTTCTGGGCAGTGGCATGTTCCAGTCCGCGAATGAAGCGGCGACACCGACTTCCGTTATCGAAGAGCCGACGCAAACAGCCGTTCCCGTCAATGAAGCGACTGAAGCTGCTCCCGTCGTGGAAGCGACCGCAACAGAAGCCCCGACCGAAGTTGCTGCGCCTGGTCTGCCCATTATCGGCGGCGCGGATAAGATCGCATTACTGCGCAACAACGACATCTGGCTGATGAATGTGGATGGCTCCGACACGCAACAGCTCACCACTGACGGTGTGGCGAAGTTCAACCTGCAATGGCTGCCCGATGGCAAAACCATTCTGTTCATGAGCGGCAAGACCGTCAAAACCGTGGATATCGAAACTCTGCGCGAAGAGAATATCATCAGTTTTATTTCAGCCGAATATTTTGAATCCTTCCATGTTTCGCCAGACGGCAAACAAGCCGCGCTCAGCATGAACCGCGAACTGTTCGTTGTGCCGTTCGATGTGGAAACCTTGAGAAATGTAAATCGGAAAAGTCACCTGCTCGATATGAAGGGCTGTATCTTTTACGATGAGCTTGCCGTGAAAGGCGCATTATGGTCGGATGATGGGCAGAAACTTGCCATCAAATTCCTCGCCCCATCAGGCGGCTTGCGGGTGGATACGGTCCGCATTATTGATATTCAGCAGTGCATGGATGCCGAACCCGAAAAAATGGATGAATTCCCGCTCGGGCGTTTCGCCTTCAACAGCGAGATCGTCCACTACGCCTGGGACGGCGACCTGCTTTTCTTCATCAACAGCAATGTGCGTAATGCAGGCTTTGGCGACCTTATTTTCTACAACGCTTTTACACACAAACACGAAAAGGTAAATTTCTTTGAAGGCAACTGCTGTTACCGCGACGCATCCTTCAGCCCCGATGGCACGCATGTCATCTTTGCCCATCAAGATATCCGTCTCGGCACCGAAAGCCCCATCTATCTTTATCTCATCCCCGCTGATTCACTTTCGACCGACCGCCCCCTGACTCCCATTGCTTTGCCCGAAGGTTTTTTCACCCAGCGCAATGAAAGCCCCATGCCCATCCTGCGCCCTGCACAGCCGTAACTACAACGCCTTCACAATGTCCTTCACCAGCGCAGGACCGCGATAGATCAAACCCGTATACACCTGCACCAGCGCCGCCCCGTCATCGAGGCGGCGTTTTGCATCGTCTGGATTCATAATGCCGCCCGCACTCACAATGGGAATCTCTCCATTCACGCGCTTCACTGTTTGACGTAAAACCGCTTCGCTCTTAAAGGTGAGCGGTTTGCCGCTTAAGCCGCCTGATTCACGCTGATGGGTTGACTTCAACCCGTCACGCGCCAAGGTGGTATTCGTTACGATAATGCCGTCCATCTTTGTGCGCAGAATGACATCGATGGCATCATCCAATTCGGCTTCAGTCAGATCGGGTGCGAGTTTCACCAGAACGGGAACGCGCTTCTGCAATTTTTCCTGCTCCATCACCCGCTGTGCATGGACTTGACCAAGCAAGCCTTCCAGCGCATCACGTCCCTGCAATTGACGCAAGCCCACTGTGTTCGGCGAACTGATGTTGATGGTCAGGTAATCGGCAAAGGGAGCAAAGTCTTGAATGAGCGAGACATAATCCAGCACGGCCTCTTCATTTGGCGTGGATTTGTTCTTGCCAAGATTTACCCCAAAAATGGTCGGCTGGCGATTTGGCAGAATGCCCAACAAGCGCTGAAACAAGTTGACATCATCCACAGGTTTGATGCGCCTGCGGACAAAATCTGCGCCGCGACCGGGAAAACCCATGCGGTTGATGACGGCTTCATCCTCCACCAAACGGAAGATACGTGGTTTTGGGTTGCCATCCTGTGCAAGCGGTGTAACCGTGCCCACTTCCACGTGACCAAAGCCCAGCGCAGCGAGCCCTGCCACAGCGACGCCATCTTTATCGTATCCAGCAGCCAAGCCCACAGGATTCTTGAAGCGCAAGCCGAAGGCATCCACTGGCTTTTCGGGCGTGGCATACATTTTACGCAAAGTCCAATTCAACAGCGGAACTGTGCCTGCAAGACGCAAGGCAAAAAGAGTGAGCGCATGGGCACGCTCAGGGTTAAGGCGAAAGAGCAACGGGCGGAGGAGGGGATACATAAGAGTGGAGTTTACCCCTTTAAGAATTCTCGCGTCGCTTCGATCTTTTCCTTATCCACTTTGCCCGTGGATTCCCAATACTGCAACAGGTCGGAGATCGTTAGCACGGCATGGAGGTTGTAGCCTGCCTGTTCGAGGGATTCTTTCGCCCCCGATTGCCTGTCCACCAACACGACGACATCTTTCACGACCAGACCTGCACCTGTCAATTTTTCGATGGCTTCAAATTTACTTCCGCCGGTGGTGGCGAGGTCGTCGATGACAAGCGCGGTTTCACCTGCATGGAATTCGCCTTCGATCTCGGCTTTTGTGCCGTAGGCTTTGACTTCCTTGCGCGGGTAGATCATGGGGTAATTGCCCTGCAATGAAACCGCCGTCGCGATGGGGATGGCGGCGTAGGGCAAACCTGCCAGCCTGTCGAATTTCAATGCTTTCAACAAAGGCAAATAGGCTTCGCCGACCTTTTGAAGCAGCGATGGATGTGAAATGATCTGGCGCAGGTCAATGTAGATCGGAGATTTCAAACCCGATTTCAGGGTGAATTCGCCGAACTTGATACAACCAGCGTCCAGCAGACCATCAGCAAGGGATGCATTCGAAAAATTAGACTTTGTCATTTTGTTTTCCATTATATTTATTCATACACATTTCAAGGGCATTGACCAAAATAGAATTTCCTTCTTTCGCTTTTTCAATAACAATGTCTTTCTTATTCTTGATCCTTATGCGAACAGGATATGTCACGACATTTTTTCCAAATTTCTGCTCCATACTTACGGACAGAACCTCTGAAACATGAAATTGGTGCTCCCCAATAAGTTGCTTTATTACAAGAATATCACCATCCATGAAAATTCTTCTGACTTTTATAACGCCAGAAAAAAACAACCATCCCGCCAATAACATAAACATAAAAAAGATAACTGCATTCTGCATGGAGAACCCCTCCTGCATCAATAACCAAATTCCAGCGATAAATATTACGATACCGAATAAAATCTGGAATATTTCCTCCAGATAGCCTTGATGGAATGTTTGAATATCATCCCAATTCCATAGATCAGGCCTTTGTTTCTTTATAAATTATATTACTTCTGGGTATCCATCTATCTGTTGGTTTACAGAGACCTTTACACTTCCATCTTGATTTCGTAGAAGCAGGGATCCGTTCTTATTTTCAATTTCAGCAATTTCATTCCACTCAAGCGTACCTGTGCGTAAATAATTTATGGATGAAATAGCTTCATTGGAAATTACTAATTTATAAGTATGAGGTAAAAGAAGGTAAATTGCAAGAAAAACGAAAGAGGCAAGACAAATCGGCGGTGGTGTAGGTATTTTTTCAATCACTGTTGATACAATAATTGCGATTAACACTAAAATCGAATATGCAAATTTGTATTTTGAGACTCTATAGATTTGTGGTTCATCAAAGTTCTTGATATCTTCATCCACCATGCAATTAACCTCTTTTGAAATGCAGTATCGAATCTCGTATCTCGGCGGCAGCTTTGGCGGGGTTGTCGGCACGCGAAATGGCGCGGGACATGGGCAACAGTACGCCTTTGCCATCGGCACGCAAACCAGCTTTCAGAGTCTCTTCCAACTCGCCGCCCTGTGCGCCGACTCCGGGCGAGAGAAACCACAAATCTGGCGCGGCGGCGCGGACGCGTTTCATGGCGTCGATATGCGTGGCGCCAACCACCAACCCGATGTTGTTTTTCACATTCCATGTTTGGGCAAGTCTGGCAACGTGTTCGTACAAAGGCATGGACCGTTGACCATTGACCATTGACCGTGTATTTTGATCTTCAGTCCACAGTCCGCCATCCACGGTCAAATTTTGTATATCGCCTGAACCCGAATTTGAGGTTTTGCATAGCAAAAAGACACCCTTCTCAGTATCTTTGACGAACGGGTCGATGGAGTCTTTTCCAAGGTATGGATTGAGCGTGATGCAGTCTGCGCCGAGAAATTCAAATGCGGATTGAGCATACGCTTCGGCAGTGGAGGCAATGTCGCCGCGCTTCGCATCGAGGATGACGGGGATGCGTGACCCCATACGGTCTGATTCTTCGCGGATAGCTTCGATGACTTGTTTGAGAGCTGTCCAACCTTCTGCGCCAAATACTTCGAAGAAGGCGGCGTTGGGTTTGAATGCCGCAGCGTAGCGGGCTGTCTGCCTGACAAGATTCAGGCTGAAGTCCAGGGCTGAGGCGGCGGTGTGAGCCTTGAGGTCGGAGATATGCGGGTCAAGTCCCACACAGAGAAGGGAGGAGCAATCGTCAACGCGTTTTTCCAAAAAAGTGAAGAAGGTTTCCATGAGGTGTCCTTAAAATTAAGGTCGGGTTTGCGCCCGACCTATTCGATGAATGATTCCCATTTGTTGAGGTTGTCTGGGAGGTAGTGCCTTCCCTGCCAGCCGAGTTTATCCCAATAATAGGAATTCCAGATATTGGCGCCGTAGCCGCGGCATTCGGCGAGTAGAAAATCGGCGGGGATGGTATCGGGCAGCTGGCAGAAGGGTGACTCAGGGTTGCCGCCCGGCATAACAGGCACCATACCCTCGCGGGTGTTGGTGAGGTTGGGAGTTGGGATGCAATCATCCGCCCAGGCGCTGTCGGTGGGAGTGCCATCGGGCAGGCGGCAGAAGGAACGGTCGGCAGTTGCAGCGATGGAGTAGGTAAAGATTTCGTACACCCTGCCATTCGGGTCGATCAGGCGGACGGTGTCGCCGCCATCACTGAGCAGGATGTTGGTTTGCAAGGAGGAGAAGGCAATGCGCTGCCCGGGGCGCAAGATGACTTCGGGCAGGGTATAAAGATCGGATCCCTCGTTCAAGCCATCGTCCAAACGCCAGCCGATGAGGTTTAAGTCGGCAGGGGCAATGTTCTTGATCTCGATGAACTCATCGAAAACATCGATGCGCCCATCCTGATTCCAATCGAAGCCGGGGCGGGGCAGCACTTCATTGATGATGGGACGCGGCGGGATCACGAACGGCACAGACGTGGCAATGGGAACAGGCGTAGGAGAGATGCCATTGGAATTGGCCCTGCCGGGCGTTCCATAAATGGGATCGCCGTTGGCATTCGCCCCATTCTTGACGACGCCTGTGTTGGTGACCCAGACAGTATCTGACTCTTCGGTATTGCCCTGCCTTTCCATGGTCGGGTAGTTGGACGAGAGCCCACCCTGCGGCCACGGACCGCCGTTGCCATTGGCGGTATCGATGATATTGCCCGCGGCGTCGCGCAGGGTGAGCGTCTCACCGCTGGTGGAGAGTGCGCCAGTGTAGATCTGATTGGCAGAAATATCATTGACCGTGCTGTTATCGTCCCGTTCGAGCAGGAAATATCCGCCCGCTGAGATGGAGCCGTTCAATATGATGTTGATACTGTTAGTGGAGGAGCGCAGCGTCCAGTTGCTGATATTCACCGCCACAGAAGTTGGGTTGTACAACTCGATCCACTGGTCATTCGGCAGGTTGGACGCAGTTCCAGCCCATGCAACTTCATTGATGAGAATGGGACGGAATGAGACCGTAGTGGAGGCGTTGTCATCTTCAATGGTGGAACTGTTCGCAGGTGTTGAGTCGGGGTCGGGCAGGTCTGATTTCCAAACTTCGGCAAAGTTGGTGAACACACCGCTGGAAGTGATCTGTGCTGTGATGGTGAGGGATGCGCTGGCATTGGTGGCAAGCGTACCGACTGTCCAAAGTCCTGTGGTGGTACTGTAGCTGCCAGGACCTGAATGAGACACATAGGTGACGCCAGTCGGCAGTTTATCGCGGACTTGAATGCCCGTGGTGCCGACTGTGCCGTCGTTGGTGACGGTGATGGTATAGGTGAAGTTAGTATTTAACCCCGTGTAGGGATTGCTGACCGTCTGGTCGAGGCGCAGGTCGGCGAAGGGGGCGCTGGCGTCGTCATCTGTATTGGTGGAATTATTACCGGGAACAGAGTCGATATCCACCTGATCAGACTTCCAGACCTCCGCCCAGTTGATGGTGATGGAGCTGGTAACCAGCGTGGCTGTGATGCGCAGGTTTTTTTTCTCGCCGTTGTTTAGGGTGCCGACATTCCAAATGCCTGCATTTGTGCCGCTGGTATTACTATTGTATTGGCCGCCGCTGTCATCGGAGACATAGCTGTAATTGGACGGAAGGATATCGCGCACCTGAACGCCTGTGGCATTGTCGGGTCCTGCATTATTGACGCGGACCGTGAAGACGACATTCGTGCCAAGCGTTGGGGTGACGTTGTCCATGCTTTTGGTGATGCTCAAATCTGCCGATTGGACGGTGACGCTGTCATCATCTGGTTCGGTGGTGGAATCGTTACCGTACACCCTGTCATTGGTGGACGGCGATTGATCTGCGCTCCAGACCTCCGCCCAGTTGGTCATGGTGCCGGTTGGGTCTACCCTCGCGGTCAGACGCAGGGTTTTGCTGGCGCCGTTTGCAATTGCCCCTGCAGGCCAGAGGCCGGTATCCTTGTTATACGTCCCACCGCTGTCGTCAGAGACATAGGTGAAGCCAGATGGCAGTTTGTCTTTGACGATGACGTTGGTGGCATTGTACGGTCCGTTATTCGTGACGGTGATGACAAAGGTCACCTGCCCAGCAACAGAATTGGAAATGATGGGCGTGCTTTGTGTGAGACTCAAATTGGCAACACCGCCGCCGGGTGTGACAGTGACGCTGGCAGAATTGTTGGAGGAATTTGGGTCGGTTTGGCCAAGAGAAAAAATGCTAGCCGTATTTGTTTTTGCCCCATTGGTGGCAACTCTGGCAGTGATATTCAAGGTCTTGCTCGCGCCCGGGATAATTGTGTCCGCCTGCCAAATCCCCAACGTGTTGTTATACGTTCCACCGCCATTGTCAGAAACATATACAAGGTCAGTAGTGAACAAATCCCTGACATGAACATTTGTCGCTGAATCTGGCCCTGCATTGTTGACCGTTATGGTGAAAACCACATTGTCGTTCACATTAGGTGTTGGGTTATTTACTGTTTTTGTAACGACTACATTCGCACTCCCCGTCGGTGGAGACGAAATGGTAAGCACAGAATTGTTATTTAAAAGGTTTCCATCTGTTTCATTAAAGGTCGTTATCGTAGCGGTGTTTGTCGCACCATTAGAATCTACATTGGCAGCAATCATCAATGTAGCAGTCAAGCCAGGAGCAAGATTGCCTACAGTCCACAACCCTGAGCCTGCATCATAAGTGCCCATATTCGCAAAGTATGGAGCAATATAGGTTGCGCCAGAAAATAGATTGGTTACCTCAATCCCTGTTGCATCATCAGGACCGTTATTGGTTACTACAATTGTAAAAATCGTACCTGTACCAGTGGTTGAACTGCTTGCAGATTGTGTAATGCTTAAGTCTACTGAAAAGGGAATTCCGCACAATCTACGTGCGGTCGATGAATTTTGAGGATTGCTTGTTGCTACCGAAAAATCATTACCATTATCATCGGTATCCTGACAACTATCTGATATTCCGCCAAGTTTACGTTCGTAACTCTGATTCGTTGGATTAGAAGTTACAGGACTTAATACAGAACTTTCTTTATATGCAGACCCAGCGCTCATTCCAACTTGATCAATGATTGTCGTACTATCAGCCAGTGTTAGGGCAATGCCACCATCATTTGCGATTCCAGAAGAATAGGTAGCATCGGCAAGGGCAAGCAAACCTGCGCTTGCGGCGCTATTTACAAATAAATAATACTGTCCAGGGAGTAAATTTACAGTTCCGATTGTTGCGCGAGTAGTTGTGCTTCCCCCGCTACTAGACCCCATTATTTTCATTCCACTAATATCGATAGCCGTATTGGTTCGATTGTATATCTCAATAAATTCATCTGAGACTCCCCCTGCTCCAATTGTTCTAAACTCACTGATAACTACATCACCTGGGGCAACTGCCCCCAACGGCTTCGCCTCCACCACCTCTGCGCCCGGCGCGAAGAGACCTGCACACAGGGCTATGAGCAGCGTAAAAATAAGGGCAATGTGGGGAGCGCGTTTTGAGGTGTGCATGAGAAGCAACCAGTGGAGAAGTCTGCCCACGCGTAGAAGCAGGTTTGAGCGGCGCGTGAAGCGGACGTCCACTAGGGAAGATTATACGCCACCCTCTCTTCGATTGTCTATAAAATAGGGGAACGGTCACGTTCTATAAAATGAAACCGTTCCCTCTTGAATTATGCAGCTGGGGTACGCGGCTCGATCACCAGTTTAATGGCCGTGCGGACCTTGTCTTCGATCTCTACATCAACGAATTCAGGGACACACACAACATCGATCCCATCGTTCTTGAGGTAGTTCGTGGCAAGAACCAGCGCTTTCACAGCCTGGTTGACTGCGCCTGCACCAATGGCTTGCACTTCTGCCCGTTTGTGTTCACGAATGACCCCCGCGATCGCCCCGGCGACGGCTGAGGTACGGGAGTTGGCTGAAACTTTGATCATATCCATGGCAACCTCCCAAGGTTGGCAAAGTGGGGACTGAACTACATTGTGGATTGTACAGTAATCCCTTAATAGATTCAAGCAGTATATAAGTATGATAATGATTTCGTAATAGTAGTAGGGCCTGTGGATACTGGGGATAAAAAAGATTTACCCCCATATATAGGATGCATCGCCCCGCTTCCCTCCATCCCTTTGGTTGCCAGCCCCCATAGAACATTCGCTTCACTGTGGGTTGATTCTGGATAACTTATCCACAGCCAGATTGTGGATATTTAGTACTTTTTGGGAGTTTTCCATATTTCGGTAATACCTCAAAACACCCCCCATATATGGGGGCGACCGCTTGTGAAGTTGTCTGACCAACTTTGCCGAAAAGGGGGGTGTTGTCCACAGGGGAGGTGAGTTTTCCACAGTTTACTGGCACTTATCCACAGATATTTGGCTGGGAGGCGTTTTATTGTCTAAATAAATACCCCAAGATGTGGGGGCTGTTTGGGATATTGCGGATAGCAATCGGTTATTAATCCCGAACGTTCCTGCCATAGCCAGATTCCGCCAGAATTTTGCCATTTTCAAAGGCAGTCTTGCCGCGCAGGACGACCTTCGTTACTCTGCCCTTCACCTGCCAGCCTTCGAATGGAGTCCAACCGCAGCGGGAGAAGCCATCACTAGCTTTGATCTCGTAGACGGCGTTCTCGTCCACTTCCACCCACGTTTCGGGCTGGTCAGGCAGGTGGAAGATTTTCTTCGGGTTGGTGTACAAGCGTTGGACAATATCATCCACGCTCAGGCGACCTTCGCTCGCGGCGGTGAGCAGCAAGGGGAGCATGGTCTGCAAACCGGGGAAGCCCGGTGGCGGGCTGTCGCTGTCTTTTTCTGCAAGCGTGTGCGGGGCGTGGTCGGTGGCGAAGCAGTCGATCACAGCGAGGTTGTTCCAGAGGGCATCCACATCGGCTTGGGTTGCAAGGCGCGGGCGGACTTCAGTGCGCCCATTCACCCTCACCCCTAGCCCTTCTCCCTGAGGGAGAGGGGAATCTTTTGTAAGAAACAAATGATGCGGACACACTTCACATGTCACCTTGATGCCTTTTTCTTTTGCTGCTTTGATGAGCAGGATTTCTTCTTTTAACGAAACATGCGCAATGTGAATGGGATGGTCATAGATCACTGAGAATAAAATCGCCGCCGCCATCGTGCGGCTTTCGGAGTGCATCACCATCGGCGCGGATTTTGGGAATTGCTGAAAGTGTGGCGTCCAGAGCGTCATGTCATCGAGGCGCAGCTCCCCAAAAGTAGAGTCAAGGTACATCTTTAGCCCGGCAGCTTTGGGGGCGAGCGAAGCGACGATATCCGCATTGGCAGGTCCCGCGCCGAGGTATTGACCATAGTCACAGCGGGCTTTGGCTTTCGCGGCGTCCAAAGAAATATTGAGAGTCGCTTCATCGAAGATCGGCGGCTGGGTATTTGGCATGGCGAGCAGGGTGGTTATACCGCCAGCCAGCGCAGCTTGGGTGACGGTATCCCAATCCTCTTTATGTGTTGCGCCAGGTTCGCGCACATGGACATGAGGGTCGATCAATCCGGGGAGTTTTAGCATGGCGGAAGTATATAGGGAATGGGGATTTGTGGGTAGGATGCGAGTTTAAGAGCATTGTCACTTTGTCCCAAATATCACGGATGTTATAATCCGACGCATATTTCCAAAGGTTAAGAGAGGTCAAAGATGGCATACGTTAATGTAACTGTCCCAAAAGACGGGGCGAAGATTTCAATTCAAAATGGGAAGTTGAATGTTCCCAATAATCCGATCATCCCATTCGTAGAAGGTGATGGGACGGGGCGCGATATTTGGCGCGCTTCGGTGCGCGTGCTCGATGCCGCAGTGGAAAAGGCATACGGTGGCAAGCGCAAGATCCATTGGATGGAAGTGTATGCGGGGGAAAAGCCGTTCAAGTTGTGGCAGACCTGGCTGCCGGATGAAACCACCGAGGCATTCAAGGAATTTTTGGTCGGTATCAAAGGTCCGCTGACCACACCGATCGGCGGCGGCATTCGCTCGTTGAATGTGGCACTGCGCAAACTGCTCGACCTGTACGTCTGCCAGCGCCCGGTGCGTTGGTATAAGGGTGTGCCTTCACCGGTGCGCCACCCCGAATATGTAGACATGGTCATCTTCCGCGAGAATACCGAGGATATTTACACGGGTATTGAATTCGCTCACGGAACCGAAGATAACAAGAAGTTCAAGGAAATTTTCAAGGAAGCCTTCCCCAAGGAATATGCGAAGATGCGCTTCCCTGATACGGCGGGCATTGGTTTGAAGCCTGTTTCCGAAGAAGGCACCGACCGCTTGATCCGCGCTGCGATTCAATGGTCGTTGGATAACAAGCGCAGAAGTGTGAACTTTGTCCACAAGGGCAATATCATGAAGTTCACCGAAGGCGCGTTCAAGGATTGGGGCTATGCCCTCGCCAAGCGCGAATTCCGCGGACAGATCGTCACCGAGCGCGAGACATGGATTCTCGGCAACAAAGAAGCCAACAAAGACTTGAGCGTGGAAGACAATGCCAAGATGATCGATCCTGGCTTCGACATGATGAGCCCCGCCCAGCAGAACGACATCAAACAGGAAGTGGAAGAAGCGCTGAAGTTGTGGGATACCCACGGCGACGGCAAGTGGAAGAAGATGCTGCTCATCAAGGACTCCATCGCGGATGTTTCCTTACAGTTCACCATTATCCGCCCGCGTGATTATGATGTCATCGCCACCATGAACCTGAACGGCGATTATCTTTCCGATGCGCTCGCCGCGCAGGTTGGCGGTATCGGCATTGCCCCAGGTGCGAACATCAACTACGAGACCGGTCACGCCATCTTCGAAGCGACTCACGGCACCGCGCCGAAGTACGCTGATCTGGACAAGGTCAACCCCGGTTCGGTCATCCTCTCGGGTGAGATGATGCTGCGCTACATGGGCTGGACCGAAGCCGCAGACCTGATCGTCAAAGGCATGGAAGGCGCGATCAACGCCAAGACTGTCACCTACGATTTCGCCCGTCTCATGGACGATGCGAAGGAGATCAAGTGCTCCGAATTTGGTGACGCCGTCATCAATCACATGGGATAATTTCGAAAATCAGTAAAAAAAGAGGTCGGGATTTTTCAGTCCCGACCTCTTTTTTTATCCCACTGAAACCAATTCCACATCGAACACGAGTGTGGCGTTGGGCGGAATGACTCCGCCTGCGCCGCGTTCACCATAGGCAAGGGCGGGCGGGATGATGAGCTGTGCCTTGCCGCCAACCTTCATCAGCGCGATGCCTTCGTCCCAGCCTTTAATGACGTTGCCCGCTCCCAATTTGAAGGTGATCGGTTCGCCGCGCGGGATGGAACTATCGAACACGCGTCCATCCTGGAATTTGCCTGTGTAATGCACACTAACAGTTTTCCCTGCCTCAGCCTGGGTGCCGCTGCCTGCTTCCACTTCGATGTATTCAAGTCCGCTTGCTGTTTTCATGGTTGACTCCAATCTGAATTTTTTGGTTATTGTACCTGTTTATTCCAAGCCAAATAAAAAAGTCGGGACATCACATCCCGACTTTTTCCTTCTTACTTTTTACAAGTCATAAATTATGGTGCAGGTGTTGGTGTTTGGAACAACACGCCTGCTTCGGCTGCGGTCTTCGGCATGCCATTCATGATCCAACGCAGGAATACATCCACTACATTGGGTTTGAGCAGTTTGCCGGGAGGCATAATGCCAATGATTTCCTGTCCGTTTTCATCAAGGATCGGAG
This sequence comes from Chloroflexota bacterium, assembly GCA_016875755.1. Classification (GTDB taxonomy): domain Bacteria; phylum Chloroflexota; class Anaerolineae; order Anaerolineales; family Villigracilaceae; genus Villigracilis. The sequence continues at coordinate 2,666 of VGOX01000007.1, read as the reverse complement.
TTCCCTGAATGGTTTGCAGGAAGTAGCTGTTCTCGTCGCCGGCGATGATATTGAACTCTGCATGGTCGCCGGTGGTGAGAATTTCCTCGTAGGTGGTCATCAGGTAGTTGTTGTTATCCTTGCCGGGACGGTGGCAGGAGATGCAGTAGCGTTTGACGATGGGTTCAATATGAACATCGTACGAGGGTACTTCGCCGTCCGCCAGCGGCGGGAAGAGTTCGGGGATCACAGGCGCTTCAAAACGGTCGTCCCATGAATAGCGCATTAAGATCACAATGTAGTCGATCTCGCTCTTGGAAAGTTCGCCGCCGTAGGTTTTTCCATATGGGGGCATGCCCGAATTGGGGCGTCCATAGGCGATGACTTCGTACATCGAAGCGTCGGTGATGGTGTACAGCACGTCACGGCTGTTGATGGGTGTGATCTTTTCGCCTTCGAGCCCTTCGACTCCTGCGATGATGCCTGTGGACCCGTCGTCGCCGTGACATTCGGTGCAGTGGATGGAGTATAGGTCTTGCCCGGCGACGATCTGGTCAACCAGGGTGGTTGCAACTTCAACTTCTTCGCCATGTTTTTCAGGGGCGAGTGCCAAAACCGTCCCTGAGAGAAGGATCATCGAAACAGCAGCCAGGCTTGTCGTCCAGAGCATGAGGCGGGTGTTATTCTTGAAAACGAAGAACAGAATATACGCAACCACCGGGATGAATATCCCTGCAATGGTTTGCAATATGCCAAGTACCTCTGATCCGTCTTCAGAAACAGTCGGCACTTCGGAGGTGATGGTCATAAGCACGATGCCGGTGACCATGATGATCATGATGGAGATGGGCAGCATGCGTTTGCTGTAATGACGGTGCGGGCTTTTTTCGATGAAGGGAACGAGGGTGAGTGCGCCAAGGGCAATGGTGGGGATGACCACGGTGGCGAGCCATTCGATTTTGCCGATGAGCGGCAGCTGCCCATAGAGTGCGAGGAATTTGAAGAGGAAGAGGAAATACCATTCCGGGCGCGGCAGGTAGGAGGTGTCGCTGGGGTCGGCTTTGGCTTCGGCGGGGATGCCGACGAACGTGGCGATCAGGATGAGCAGGACAAAGATGCCCAGCGACATGATGAGGTCTTTGAAGAGGGTATCGGGCCAGAAACGCTCACCTTTGCCCAGTTCGCGTTCGTAGCGTTCGTTGATCTGTTTTTTGGTTTCGTCGTTCATCGTTAATCTTCCTTGGTTGGGAAGTGCGATTCGCCGTGTTTGATGACGAGGTAAAGATGTAAACCCATCAGAGCGGCGAGCACGGCGGGGATGATCCAAATATGGGCGGCGAAGAAGCGCTGGAGCGTGAGGGCGCTGAGTTCAGGTCCGCCGCGCAGGGCTTTGAGGATGAACTCGCCAAGGAAGGGCACTGTGCCCGCAATTTGCGTGCCGACGGTGGTTGCCCAGTAGGCTTTTTGATTCCACGGAAGCAGGTAGCCTGTGAAGCCCATGCCGAGCGTGGCGAGGAATAAGCCGATGCCGATCAGCCATGTCAATTCGCGGGGGAATTTGAACGAGGCGGTGAAGAATACTCTCAGCATGTGGATGAAGACCACCAATACCATCAGGGTGGCACCCCAGTGGTGAATGCCGCGGATTAGCCAGCCGAACGCCACACCTTCCATGATGTAGGTGATGGAGTCGTAGGCATGGTCAGGTGAGGGGGTGTAATAGACGGTGAGGAAGATGCCCGTGAGCCCCTGCAAAATAAAAAGGAACATGCTGGCTGAGCCGAGCGTGTTCCACCAGGTTGTTTTGGGTTCGGGGCGGTCGAGCAGGTTGGTGTAGAGGCTGTCGAAGCCGATGCGTTCATCGAGCCAGGCGTAAACGGTTTTCCACATGGTTAGGCTCCCTTGAAGAAGATCTCAACGATGCCGTCTTCAGTGAGACGGTGTTCTTCGTACACATCGAGGTCGCGGGGGGGAGGTCCATGTAGTACGCCGCCTTCGATGCTGAAGGAAGCGTCGTGGCAGGGGCAGAGAAATGCTCCCGCTTCAGCCGACCAGTTGACAGTACAGGAGAGATGCGTGCATTTGCTGTTGAGGATGAGCAATTCATCATCGGATTTGCGGACGGCGTATCCGCCGAAACTGCTGGCGGTGCGTTCCCAACCGTTGACCTGTACGCGGGTGAAGGAGAAGGGGTAGGGAACGCCAACCTGCATGTCATCGAATTTTCCGATGGGAATCCAGGCATCCTTGCCGCCCTCCCGCAGTGCGGGGTCTATCAAATAGTACACAGAGGGAAGACCGATCATTGCACCGATCAATCCTCCTACGATTCCCGTCGTCACTTTGATGAAATCTCGGCGGGAAAGTTCGTTCGAACCAGACATGTGCGCCTCCTTGGAAGGTGTTGTTGCGCTTGCCATTGGGCTCATAAATAAAAGAAACTTGTAAACTACAAGCGGCGTGAATTGGATTATAAAGGTCTTTGACCGCTTTTTTGAAGGACGGTGCATAATGAAATCACTAGGATGTTTGTCACTTTTGCGATTGTTCCTGATTTCACGTAACTACTCAGGCTGAAGTAGCGACAAATTCAGGAAGGTAAGGAGTACCGGCAAAAGCCAGGCGCAAAACATCCAGAACGAGTTGCCCATTTTTACGAGCCGTAGAAATGTAACCACGGATCTGGC